>JAUXEH010000405.1 GCA_030620655.1 Candidatus Aminicenantota bacterium
AACATGTAGCCCAGCTTGGTGAATGTTCCGATGACCAGGGCCTCGATCCCCTCCCTGCGGCAGATCTCGAAACCCAGATCCCGGTCGATGAGGACGCCCCCTTCCTCCCTGATCTGCCGGCTTATGTCGCGCATACGCTCCCAGGTTAGCACATGGAAGAGCCCTGTCGCCTCCAGGTTCGTGATCAGGAGGTTGGGGAAGACCTTCTGCAGATGATCGTAGGCGATCTCGCCGGTCAGATTCTCGAAGCTTATGACTGCGATGGAGTTTTCGATCTTAGCGGCCGCCGCAGGCGCCTTCGCCGACCACGGGCGCCACAAGAGAAGCCCCACCAGCGCCACGATCAAGATCCCGACCGCCACAGCCGCTCCCACAAACTTTTTCGGCGTTATCGACAGCGTGATCTCTTTGGAAGTAGTGGATTTTTTCCCCGCAGTTTTCCCCACAGTTTCCCCAGCGGCTTTCCCGGCCGTCATTTCCCTCTCTGTCGTAGGGATGCTGCTCTTGATATGATCGAGCTCAGCCACCATCTCCTCAGCCGCCCCATACCTGTCGGCCTTGTCCTTTGCCAGACACTTCAGGATCAACCGGCTCAGGTCCTCGGGGATCTGGGGGTTAAGCGTCGATGGTGCCTCCGGCTCTTCCCCCTTGTGTTTCATGGCGATGCTAAGCGGCGTGTCCCCCTCGAAAGGCAGCCGGCCCGTCACCATCTCGAAGAGGATGACACCCAGTGAGTAGAGATCAGACCTCTGATCCACCTCCTTCGCCTCGGCCTGCTCCGGCGGCATATATTCGGGCGTCCCGATCACGATCCCTGTCCCGGTCATGCCCTTGGCCTTGAGCGACCGGGCAATCCCGAAGTCCAAGATCCGGGCGCTGCCCTCCCGGTCGATCATGATGTTGCTGGGCTTGAGGTCCCGGTGCACCACTCCCAACCGGTGGGCCTCGGCCAGACCATCGCATATCTGCCTGGCCATCTTGACGGCCGTGCCCGTATCCAGGCGCCCCACCTGACGGATGAGGCTCTTCAGGTCTTTCCCCGACACATACTCCATCGTGATGTAGTAGGTGTGGGCGTCCTCACCCAGGTCGAACATCCGGCACACGTTCTTGTGCGCGATCATACGCGCCGTCTTGAGCTCGTTTCGGAAGCGCTCCAGGGTCTTGGCATCCGAGGCGATCTCCGGTTTGATGAGTTTGAGGGCGACCTCCTGGCCGACTTTTTTGTCTTCGACGCGGTAGACGCGGCCCATGCCTCCTCGACCCAGCTCCTCGATGATCTCGTACCGGCCCGCGAACATCGTGCCTCGGGTGATCTCCTCGACCGGGGTCTCGAGCGTCACAGTGGGCAGGGACTGGGCGGCGGCCTCCCCCTCTGATGGTGTCAGTTGGGTGCCGCAGTCGGCGCAAAATGGCTTGGTATCCGGATTATCCGAAAAGCACTTCGGGCATTTCATGGCTTGTTCCCCTTGCAGCTCTAAGGATATAAGAATCCACCGGGGGTGGTCAACGGAAATAATTCTGACCTAAGGCTTTTTCAAAGTCGAATTGTGGGGGCCGACGGCCCTTATAATGATCTCGCCTTCTTCACCGAATTCAAAGGTGAAGCGAAAGGCGTCGTTAACCCGGGCCTCATAGATCGATCGTGTGCCCTTGATCTTTTTCACCTGAAGGGAAGGATGGCGGGGATTTTCGACAAGAAACCGCAGCTGCTTCTGCAGCTTGTTCCGTGTTGTCGGATCCAGCTCAAGGGCGTTTTTTTTGAACCTGTCCGTCCTCGTTATCCGAAGCGGCTTTTTCAATGTCATCGAACAGTTCCTCTACCGAATCGAAACTCTTCACCCTCCCCTTCTGGATATCCTGCTCAGCCTCAAGCTCCATTTTCTGCCAGCGCTCCGACCAGAACCAGGCCTGGTCCTTGTCGATAATCTCCTGTGGGATCAGTACCAGGGTGTTGTCAACGATCTTGGCCAATACCAAGTCTCCCTGCTCAAGGTGAAGATTTCTTCTCATATATAAAGGAAGCGTGATCTGCCCTTTTTCTCTCACTTTAATCAATTCTTCCATGGATATTCTCCAATTTCTTATCAGATATTCCCATTTTCTTACTTTCCTACCGATGGTAAGAATATATGCCGTACCAGGTGAAATGTCAATGGAAATAAGGTAAAATATTTATTAGCCTGGATAATTCACGAGTATTACATGAAATGTGGAATTCATGTGTCGGCAACTTTTATGAATTATTCAGGCTAGAATGGCGAGAGAAGAAGAAAGGAGAACTCCATGAGCAAGAATATAAGGAAAGGGATGGTCTCATTGGCCGTATGTTGTGTGCTGCTGGCAGCCCTGGGCTGCGACGGAGGCGGCGAGCCCGCAGCCGACCCAGGCCAAACCCGGGCCGACACACCTGAGCCCGAGTGGGCCGACCTCTTCGCCGCGGATCTCTCGGACGCCGTCTATCCCGAGGGCGTCTGGCACTTCGACGACGGAATCCTCACGGCCGACGAAGATCAGGCCATCTGGACCCAGAGGGACTACGACAATTTCGTACTCGACCTGGAATTCAAGACCGCGGCCG
>JAUXEH010000139.1 GCA_030620655.1 Candidatus Aminicenantota bacterium
GGACGGGCCGGCCTTCCAATCTGATCACGCCCCGATAGTCGGTGTGCACCCCGGCCAGGATCTTGATGAGCGTGCTCTTGCCTGCACCGTTTTCTCCCGCCAGGATGTGCACCTCTCCCGGTTCGAGATCAAAGGAGACGTCGGTGAGGACTTCCAGCCCTGAAAAGGACTTGTGGATGCGGTGCATCTCCAGCAGCATGAGGACGGATTGAGATATAACAGAGCGTGTACCTCGTGTCAAGGCGGAGCACCCCTGCTTCTTTCTCAGATAAGTTCACCTAGATATGTTTGACATTGCGCAAAAAATTTATGTAACATGGCGATATATTTGTTGCGTGGGAAGTTTGGGTTCATTACGAGTTTAGCATCGAGAATCAAGGTTGGTTTCTGAGCGCAAGTCGCATGGGCGGTAGCCTACCCATTAGACCTCCCTCTGTCCGGAAGCGGATTCGTAACTAACCAGGCTAAGGAGTCAAGGGATCATGCCGTTTAAATTACACATCACCAAAGAAGACGAGCCCGAGTGGCGCCAGGAATATACCTACGACAAAGACACGATCATAATCGGCAGAGATATCAACAGCGATCTCCAGCTGGAGGGCTCGAAAAGCGTAGTGAGCAGGCGTCACGCCCAGATCAAGCAGCAGGGGGACTCTTATCAGATTGAGGACCTCAACAGCCGCAATTTTACTTTCCTGAATGACGAGAAACTCAAGGCTGATGTCGATTACAACCTCAAGAACGACGACATCATCCGGATCTGCGATTTCCAGATCCAGTTTTCCCCGGTGGAGCCGGAAACCGCTAAATACGCCGAGAGGACGATCCTGGCATATCCCAATCCCTTTCTTCAGGATGCCGTCCATCTCTCCACCCTGTTCAAGCAGATCTTTACGAAGTATGACAAGGAAGATTCCGACCGGAAGGACGAAGCCCTGCAGGAAACATTTCAAGAGCTGTTCTCCAACCTCCAGATGCATAAGGTCCTCGAAATAATGGCCCAGTCTATGCAGCCGGGGCTCCCCGTCACCGTTCCTCCCACAGAAGAGTTGGGCGATCGTTTAGAGCTCTCGGCATCGGAGGAACAGCGCTTGCTGGACCTGCTGCTGGATTTTTTCGTCAAGACGGTCCAGGCCCGCAGGCAGTTCCGGATGGAATTCATCGGTGAAACAATGATCAAGTCCGCCAAGACGTTCTCTATCTACAACTGCACTCCTGAGGAACTGAAGAAATTTCTCTTCGACCCGAACCTCCCGCCCAATGAATCCCGGAAAAGGATGACTCAGCTGAGGAGCCTGGTGGGTGAGCTGATGCTGCATCAGATCTCTCTTCTGGATGGGTATAAATCGGGCGTTAATGCCGGAAGCAAGCAGATCATCCAGCGTTTCGACCCGGAGGTTGTGAAAAAGCAACTGGCCGAAAGAAAGACCTCGATCGCGGGCCTGAAGCTCGCCCTTTCCAGCCTGCCTCTGTTGAAGGCCGTGAAGCTTGTGGAACAGTATGCCAGCATCTACCGTGAACTGGCACAGGAAGACCAGAGCATCATCGAAAAAAAGTACTTCCGGCCCAACTATGTGAAGCGGTACAACCGGTGCATGGATGCTAGGCTCCAGGATGACACACATACTCCCGGGCCTGAGGAGGAGGGATCGAATGATTGATTCCGGACGGATGGGGAAAAGGAAAATGCCAAAGTCACCTTTCGGTTCTTCAAAGACGGTGCGCATGTTGGCCCATGGGATTCTGCCGGTGCTGATGCTGGCTCTTGCCGCATGCGGCGGGCCCAAGCAGATCAGCCTCAACCTCCAGGGCACACAGGAGATGAATAAGCAGCAGTCGTGTGTGGTCTATGTCTTTCAGCTGAGCAGCGACACCAACTTCCTGAACGCGTCGCTCGAGTCTTTCTGGGAACAGGGGCGGGAAAGTTTCGCCGCCGACATCGTCGAGGAGCGCAAGTATCAGTTGGTGCCGGGCGAAAGCCGGACCGATTTTCTGATCCTCAAAGAAGACACGGTGGTTATCGGAGCGGTGGGGGACTTCAACGAGCCCGACAAGGAAGGCTGGCGGCAGGTCTACATTCTGGGGAAAAAGGCTCCCAAACAGCTGTACATCGTCATCGGGTATAACAGGCTTGACATCCAATAAATAAAGAGGCGCTGCCCCTGGCGGAATGCCCAAAGGAAATCGCATGTCACAGAATCAAAAAGTGGTATGGTTTGAGGGGATGAATCTCGACCCCCATCACTTCCAGCAGTGGGATCGTTACCATACATCGGCCCTTGCCTCCCGTGTTCGAGCGGTCGCGCATTATGATTGGGGAGTGCTAGAGATCGATGTGGACAAGGATGCCCTGGTCAACGGCCAGTTTCACCTCCTGCGCTGCAGAGGAGTCACGCCCGATGGGCTGGCGTTCAGTATACCTACGGATGATCCCGCCCCCACATCGAGGGCCATCCAGGATTATTTTTCCGCTACCGAGAATGAACTAGGAGTGTTTTTGGTGATACCTGTGGAGCGGGAAAGAGGCAACAACTGTAGGCTGGAGGGCGACGCAGCCGGCAGGGAGACGCGGTATGTTTTCCAGAAGAAAGCGGTGACGGATGACAACAGCGGAGCCGATGAGCGGGAGATCGGGGTGGGGCGGACTAACTTTCAGATCCGCTTTACCGGAGAATCGTATGAAGACTTCAGCACTCTCAAGATCGCGGAGATCGTCCGCACCCAGGATGGCAGCTTTGCCCTGAGCAGAAGCTTCATCCCTTCCTGCCTCACCATCGATGCCTCTGAGAATCTTATGGCCATCACGCGCCGGCTGCTGGAACTCATGATAACGAAGAGTGCGTCGCTCGGTGCCAGGAAACACTTCAAGGGGCAGACGGACTACACGTCTCAGGATATCACCATATTCTGGGCGCTCCAGACCCTCAACATGAACATCCCTCTGCTCAACCACTATCACACGATCTCAAAAGGCCATCCCGAGGGGCTCTACCTCGGATTGCTGGCCTTAGCCGGTCAGCTGACCACGTTCTCTCCCGAACTCAACATTCACCCCCGCGAGCTCCCGACGTATGATCACAACGGCCTGTCCAAATGTTTCAACCTGCTTGACAGCAAGATCCGCGCATTGCTGGACAGCATCGCGCCCTCGGCTAATTACCTCAATATCCCTCTGGAGAAAAAAAGCGAATCCCTTTACACCGCCCATGTGAGCGACGCCAAGGTGTTTCACGAGATGAAGATCTTCCTGCGGGCCAGCGGGAACCTGCCCGAAAAGAAGATGATCGATGAAATCCCGACCAACCTGAGGGTCGCCTCGCCCGACCAGATCGATGCCGTGCTGAGCAGCTTTCAGACAGCGCTGGCGATCAAATATGCTTCCGTCCCCCCTTCTGTCCTGCCCATGACGGAAGGGAGCTACTACTTCCAGCTGCAGCCGTCCGGCCCCTTCTGGGATGCCATCGTTGCCAGCCAGGGCCTGGCGGTGTTCGTGCCCAGCGATCTGAGGGGCATCGTCATCGAGGCCGTCGCGGTCTGAGCGGATGAGGAGCCTGATGCCCTCTGATTGCATATTGATAGAGGATCGAAAGCGGTGGTCTGGATGCTCCGCCTAGCTCAGGACAAAAGGAAAGTCTGATGAACACTACGGATACGGTTATTCAGAAAGTGAGGAGAGGGGACAAGAAAAGCCTCATGGAGGTCTGCTCCGACGGTTTCGCCCTCATCCTCAAACTGCGGGACACCAGCGAATACGGCGATCCCGAGCTGCTGCGCCAGCGCATACTGGATCTCTTGGGCCGGATCGAACATGACGCCAAAGAGGCGGGGATCGAGTACGACGATATCCATCAGGCGATCTTCGCCTTGATCGCCTTCCTGGATGAGACCATCATCGCATCCGGATGGGTCCATAAGGAAAACTGGCTGTCCAAGCCCCTCCAGCTGGAGTTCTTCAACCGTTTCGATGCGGGCCAAGAGTTTTTCAACCGCCTGGAAAAGCTGCGCCAGCGAGCGCATTACCATGGAGACCTGCTGGAAATCTACTATTTTTGCATGGCACTGGGATTCAAAGGGAAGTATCAAGTGGTCGACCGGGAGAAGCTTCGGGCGATCATCGAAGGGACCTACACGGATCTGAGGCAGCTGAAAAAGAGGCCCACGGACGCGCTGTCTCCCCACGGCGACAGGAAAGAGGAATTCATCGAGGTCGTGACCCGGGAGGTCCCGATCTGGGTCGTGCTGGTGACGGCGGTCGCTCTCGGTTTTTTCTTTTACCTTGCCATGACGTTTCTCATAGGCGGAGCCGCCGGCCGGGCTCTCGACCTCATCAGCAGGATCATTTGATGCCGTGCCGGCCGGCTGACGGAATGCGGGACGGATCGAAAAAACAAGCATGCTGGAATGAAAGGTGACGCATGAAAATATTTATGCTGCTATTGAGAAATAAAAAATTGCTGGGTGGGCTGGGATTCATCCTGCTGGTTCTGATCATCCTGCGCGGCGGGGCGATCCTGAAGCTGAGCATGAACACCCGCATCCTGATCATCATCGTTCTGCTCTTTGTGGGGATCCTCTACCTGCAGATCAGGGCGATCCAGGCAAGACGCGGGGCCGCCATGCTCGAACAGTCCATACAGGCTCAGGCGGATCAGCAGAAGCTGGGCATGCGTCCCGAAAAAAGGGAAGAGATCGACAGCCTGAAATCGGAGCTGACGGCCGCCATTGAGTCCCTGAAAAAAACCAAGTTGGGAAGGGGCCGCAGTGGTACTTCTGCCCTGTATGCTCTGCCCTGGTATATGTTTATCGGCCCACCGGCTGCCGGTAAGACCACCGCCATCATCAACTCCGGGCTGGAGTTCCCCTACGGCTCGGACATCAAGGGAGTGGGGGGAACCCGCAACTGTGACTGGTTCTTTTCCAACTCCGCCATACTGCTGGATACGGCGGGCCGCTACACCACGGAGGAGGATGATCGGGAAGAGTGGCATGCGTTTCTCGACATCCTCAAGAAATACCGAAAACGCCGCCCCATCAACGGCGTGCTGGTCGGGGTTGCCATCACGGATCTGGTCGGTGCCAGCGCTGAGGACATCGAATGGCATGCCAAAAACATCCGACGCCGCATCGAGGAGCTGGTCCAGAAGCTGGGTGTCCGCTTCCCGGTCTATCTGGTGTTCACGAAATGCGACCTGCTCCAGGGTTTCGTCGAGCTGTATGAAAACATGAGCCGTAAAGAGCGTGAGCAGATCTGGGGTTCCACCTTCTCCCGGGAGCAGAGGGCCCAGGACCCCCGGGAGCTCTTCAACCGGGAATTCGAGGTCTTGCTGCGCGCGCTCTATGATTTTCGCCTGAAAAGGTTGAGCGGACCGACCAAGTCGGATCTGCGCAGCCAGCTCTACATCTTCCCCATGGAATTCGCTTCCGTTAAGGACAACCTGGGCCATTTTATCAGCCTGCTCTTCCAGCCGAATCCCTATCAGGAAAACCCGTTTTTCCGCGGCTTTTACTTCACCAGCGGGACGCAGGAAGGGGTGCCCATCGACCTGGTGATCCAATCGCTTGCCAAGCAGTTCGACCTTCCGGCGGGCATGCTCAGCGAACCCGAGATAGAAAAAAAGAGCTACTTCATCAAGAGGCTGTTCACCGATGTGATCATCCCCGACCAAAGCATGAGCATGCAGACCTCGGGAGCGGCGGTCCGGCGCAACCTCGTCCGGATCGGCACGGTGGCGATATCGGCGCTGGCGCTGGGACTCTTCATCATCGGTGTCATGCAGGGATTCATCCGCAGCCGGGTGGAGCTGAGCGGGGTCAAGAACTCCGCCGCGCTGATGGAGAGGGTGCGCTGGGATTCCAGTGCTGCTCTGGTCTCGAACTTCACCTACCTGGACCGCCTGCGGGAGCAATTGGCGAGGCTGATGGAACACGAAGGCGGGCCGCCGGTGGCCCGCTTGGGGATGTACCGCGGCAACACGGTCCTGCCTCCGGCCCGGGAGCTGTACTACGACCGTTTCAAATTCTTTGCCGAGAGAGTCCTCTACCGGGGCCTGCTGCAAAAACTGATGGATTACGGAACCGGCGCCTCCTATCCTCCGGGTAAGGTCAAGGACTATCTCCGGGCCTATCTCCTGATCAGCTCGGAGATAGCGCGCCTGGAGGAGGACCCCTCGTACCGGGAATTCCTCAAACAGCATTTCCTGGTCATCCTCGATGAGGCCTATGCGCCTCCCGCCGTCCCCGAGGACAAATATGTGGAACTGCGTCCTCTGATGGAGCGCCAAGTCGAGTTTTATGTGCAGAACCTCGGAAAAGAGGGGATTCCCGGCTATGAGAGTGATTCCCGCCTGATCCAGCAGGTGAGAAACGCCATCCTGATGCATGAGAGAGACAGCGTCGAAAGCGTTTACGCCGAACTGAAATACGACCCCCGCGCAGCACAGTATTCCTACATCACCCTGTCCAATGCCCTTGGGGACAGGCGTGATGACCTGGTCACCAGTTCCGCTCGGGTGGCCGGCATCTTCACCAAAGAAGGCTATGAAGAATTCTTCGAAAAAGCGGTCTATGAACGTCTCAACCGCATGGGAAGGGAAGACTGGGTCATGGGTGGGGTCGGGCCTCAGACAGGCGCCGAGCAGCAGAATACCGAGGAACTGGCAAGAGAGATAAAACGTTTGTACTTCAGGGAGTATGCAGAGCAGTGGTGGGAGTTTCTGCGGGCCGTGGAGTACAAACCGTACGACAACCTCATGAAAGCCACCAACGCTCTGAAGACCTTTGGGGATCCGGATGAGTCTCCCATGGTCAAGCTGGTGGAGATGGTCTCCGTGCAGACGCAGTTCGTCCCTCTGGCGGGAGAAGCGGGCGGGATCCTGGACAAGAGCAGAGAGAAGATCGGGGATTTCTTGGAAACGGGGGAGGGCACATCGGCCTATGATCGGCAGTTAATGCGGGAGCTGACCCTGGCTTTCCAAGATATCCATGATTTGAGCCCCGGCCCGGGAGAAGGCGCCTCAGAAGCGCTCGCCGGGATCCTGGGTCAGTACATCTCCGTCAGCAGCCTGTTGGAATCCATGCTGGACGATCCGGAGACCAAGGCCAAGGACTTCGCCGCCAAGGTGCTCTCGGACGGTACCGGTGAGCTTCCCCTGGCCGTGACCCCCATACGCCTCAACCTGAGCAAGCTCGATCCCCCGGCGCGCCGGGCCATGTTCGAACAGCCCCTCATCCAGGTCTGGCAGGCCCTGCGCGATGAAGCACAGAAGGAGTTGAATTCCCTATGGGCC
>JAUXEH010000341.1 GCA_030620655.1 Candidatus Aminicenantota bacterium
CAGCAGAATCGCTGCCAGTATACATATTTTCGATCTTATCGGCATTTTTTCCTCCATGTTTATGGGGCCTTCGGCTCCAGGAACCGGGGACGGAGCACCAGGCAAAGGGCCGGGATCAGGACCAGGGCCCCGATCAGACAGGACAGGATCGACACCACGATCAGGAATCCGAAAAACCGCACCGGCATGAATCCCGAGCTCATGAGCACCCCGAACCCGATGACAACGGACAGTGCATTGAAGATGATTCCCCGCCCGGTTGTCGTCAGGGTGATCTTCACCGCATCATCGGGTTCCTTTCCTCTGCGCCGCTCCTCGCGGTAGCGCCACAGATAATGGATGGTGTAGTCCACGCCCACTCCGATCATGATGGACGACAACAGGGCCGTGGCAATATTGAGCTCGATACCGAAAAATCCCATCAGACCGAACAGGACGGCCATGGAAATCGCCAGGGGGATGGCGGCGATGGCACCGGCGGCCGGAGATCGGAAGAGCAGCATGAGCAGAGCCCCGACCACCAGGATGGCCAGGATCAGAGACAGGATCTGCCCATTGACCACCCCGATCGCCAGCTCGAGCAGGATGGCGCCGAATCCTCCTACCAGTTTGACATCCGGGTCGTCCATGACCATCTTGTCTATCTTTCCCAATATGGCATCCAGCTTCTTGGTGCTCGAAGTTTTGAGGCGAGCCGTGATCATGGCGTGTTCATAGGGAAAGTCCACCATTTTTTCAAAATCATCCGGATCTCCACTCATGGAATACAGCTCGAAATACTGGGCCACGGCGTTTCGTGTGTCCGGGATCCGGTCGTAGCCATCCTCATCCGAGTCGTACAGGGCACGGCTCATCTGACGAACCACACGGGCGATAGAGGAGGTGTTGCCCACGTCGGGCCAGCCCAGCAGTTCCTGCTCCATGGCATCGATCTTCTGCATGACCCGCGGGTCCTTGATATCCCCCTCAAAGACCACCGATATATTCTGCGCCCCCCCCAGGTACTCGTTGACCAGGTCGGCGGAACGGGCCACGGGATGGTCGGGCATATAATAGTTGCTGGGATCCGTGTCGATGACCACAAAGAAGATCCCCACTGACGTCACGACCGCCAGCGTCAGCGACACGAAAATGATGGCCTTGGGAAAGGCGGTGACCTGGAACCCGAGGAATCCCAGCAGGCGTTCGAAGGTCCGCTTCCGCCTCGATGCATCGCCCGCCTTCACGACGGGCCTGGCTTTGGGCAGGAGCGACAGGACGGCCGGGATAAAGAGCAGGCTGGCAGTCAGGGCGAACAAGATGCCCAATGCGGCCAGCACGCTCAGCTCGCGAGCCGGGATGATGATGTGCCCCAATAAACAGAGCATTCCCGCTGCGCTGGTGAGCCCGGTCAGGACCACCGGACGGCTTAGCGAGCTGAACACGTATTTAGCCAGGTCTTTATTGGAATAAGGATTGCCATCCGTGTTGTACTCCTGGTACTTGGCGATGAGGTGGATCCCGTAGTCATTGGCGATGGCGATCAGCATGACGGGGAGCAAAACGGTGATGACCTGGATCTTCCACCCCAGCAGAGAGATCATCCCCATGGAAAATGCGATGGACATGACAACCACGATAAAGGGCAGGACAACTCCCCTTACCTGACGGAAGCACACGAATAGGAAGATCAGCATGATCAGGAGGCCCAGGGGCAGCAGCCGGCTCAGGTCACGCTGGATGCTCTCAGACACCTCGAAGCGGGTGTAGGGCAGCCCCCCCAGGGAAACCTCTTCCGGACCCGGATTTTCCTCCAGCAGCCGCCGCACCTCCGACACGATGAAATCATCGGAGACATCGGTCTTGAGCAGGGCGATGACGGCCGTGAGGGTGAAATCCTCGGATACCACGCTCCCGAACACCATGTCGTTGCCCCGGATCTCCTGCCGCAGCTCCTCCCGCTCGCCCGGTGTCCGGGGTATGCGTGACACGGCCGGTTCCACGACCATGGCCCCCTCACCGGATTTGATGTTCTTGAGCTCAAACAGAGACAGGACCTTGTCCACGCCTTTGACCCGCTTCATCTGCCGGGACAGGTTTTTTACTCGTTCGAGGGTTTCGGGGGCGAGGACATCGTCGCTGTGCACGAGGACCATGAGCATCTCTGTCCCGCCGAAGATCTCATCGATGGCATCGGTATTGACACGGGATTCCATGCCCGGGGGAAGCTGGGATTTCATGTCGGAATTGATCTCCGCTTTGGGGACCTGGAGGCCGAATACAACCGCCAGCGCCAGGAAGCCAAAGATGATCGGCCAGCGAAAGCGAACGATCCCATCGGCTATTTTGCTCATTCTGGTTTCCTTTCAGGCTGATCCCGGGCAACCAGGCCGTGGATTCCGTCCAGGAAGAAGGTGGCCGCGATCCGGGTGAATTCCTCGTAATAGGCATCGTCAAAACTGAAGCCGAAGACCAGGCGCTGGATCGACCGGATACGAAAGTGCATAATGACCAGGGAAAAGAGGGTCGGGCCGATCATACCGATCCGGATCCCGTCGGCCGGGTCCAGCCCGAACCGGGTGAGGATCCAGGAGGCATGCTTGATCATGCGCTTGATCCAGTCCACCTTAAGCTCCGCGATCTCCGGGACCTCCAGGGGGAGTTCGTTGTACGTGACCAGGGCCAGTTCGGTGTTTTCCCGCACGTAACGGACAAGGCTGTCCATGATCTCAAACGCACAGGCCTCCGCGCTTTTTGTGTCCGCATCCGGGACGTCTAAGATCTTCAGGTACCCCTCGAAAAACGTTTCCATGATCGCCCTCAAAATCCCCACCTTACCATCGAAGTAATAGGAGATCATGGAGATGTTGACTCCCGCCTCCGCAGCGATCTCCCTGACGCCCACGGCGGCGAATCCCTTCTGGGCAAAGAGCCGCACCGCTGCGTCCAGGATCCTTTGGCGGGGTTCCCTGTCAGATTCGGATGGTTTGTCGGCCATGGTTTTCCTCCTTATCAAAATGAGAGCCGCAGCTCTCCGAAAAAGGCGCTCAAATAGGGATCCATCAGGTCGAACAGCGTGTCTGCCGGCCCCTGGTACCACTCCCCACCCACGACCAGTTTGAGCGCGTCGGCGATCTCGTAGGTCACCTTGGGCTTGAGAAAGAATTCCTCTGAGGTCAGGTTGACATAACCCATGAGCTCAACCACCAGGATTTCGTATAGAAAGCTCTTGGCGATCCGCAGGGAAAGGGCGTGGGTGAGCTCGAACTGTTGGGAGGCCAGGAGGCGGTTTTTTTCTTTCAGCTGATAGATCGGCAGCAGAGACGGACCCGGAGGCGGCGGCAGTTCCTCGAAATCGAGCACGTACCGGCCTAGGTACTGG
>JAUXEH010000432.1 GCA_030620655.1 Candidatus Aminicenantota bacterium
GCCGTCGGGGGAGAAGGAGGGGGAGTCATCAAGGGCGGGATGGGTGGTCAGCCGGAGCGGAGGCCCGCCTGCGATCTGCTGGACCCAGATGTCCATGTTGCCGTCGCTGCTTCTGTCTGATGCGCAGGCAAACATGGTCCCGTCCGGTGAGACGGCAGGGGTCCAGGTAATGCCGGCATCGAAGGTAAGCCGCGTGATCTCGAACTCCGTTGGAGCGGAAGGAGATCTCGGGATGAAAAGCCAGAGGATCACGGCCGCCGAGATAGCGGACGCTCCCAGGCCCAGCCAGAGCAGGGGATGTATTCTGCGTCGGCTGAGTGCCGCCTGGGGGGCGCGGAGCTTTCCGGATTCGGAATCCTCCTTCAGGTCCTCGAGCACGACCTTGAGGTCGGACATATTCTGCCACCGGCGCTGGGGGTCTTTACGCAGGCAGCGGGCGAGGGCCTGTGCGATGTCCGGGGGAAGCGTATCGTCGAGCTGGGCGGCCGGCTTTGGATCCTCGTTGAGGATGGCCGCCAGAGAGGACATACGGGTTTCCCGGCTGAAGGCTTTTTGGCCCGTGAGCATCTCGTAGAGAACGGAACCGAAGGAGAAAACGTCGGAGCGGGCATCGATTTTTTTGCCCTCGGCCTGCTCCGGTGACATATAGGCCACAGTCCCCATGATGAATCCCTCTTCGGTCTGGGGCTTTTCCGGTTGGCCCAGGGTCATGGTCGGGCCGGCAGGTGAGGCCTGCGTGTCCTCAATCAGCTTGGCCAGTCCGAAGTCGAGGATCTTTAGCCGGCCCTCATCGGTCACCATGATGTTGGTGGGCTTCAGGTCCCGGTGGACGATCCCGGCGGCGTGGGCTTTGGCCAGGCCGTCTGCGATCTGGACCGCGCAGCCGAGTGCGTCGTTGAGCTTCATGCCCTTGCGGCCGATCAACTGGTCGAGGGTTTTGCCTTCCACATATTCCATGACCATGAAATCGAGGCCGTGGTCGGAGGCGATGTCGTGGACGACGATGATGTTGGGATGGTTGAGAGAGGATGCGGCCTTGGCCTCCTGGACGAACCGCTGTTTGCGCTCCGGATCGGACAGCTTCTCGTGGGGGAGGACCTTGACGGCCACGATGCGGTCGAGATGGGTATCCTGCGCCTTGTAGACGGCGCCCATGCCGCCTTCGCCGATCTTCTCCAGGATGCGGTAGTGAAGAAACGTCTGGCCGGTTATGGACATCAAGTCAGTTATAATTCGATGGGCTGCAACAAGTCAAGCTGATAATGGGGTCAGACCATGAAATGTTATTGAAAATAAATAAGTTAAATCCTTAGAGCATCATAAATATCGCCTTAGCCCACACATTTCATAGGGAAAAGAGTAGATCTAAGACATTGGGAATAGACCTGCTGCAATTGAGCTTCCTGGTGATACATTATTTCAATCGCTCTATGGCTTTCTTTTTGATTCTTCCACGGCTCTCAAACAATATTATCTCAATGGCTTTGGATCTTTGGTTTGTACGAAAATAGAACCTGTAGTTACCCAAACGCAGCCTATAGAGCTGCTTCTTCCCTTGGACTTTTTTAATATCTGCTGCGAATGGATCAATTTGAAGGGATTCAAGACAGTCAAGTACTCTTTTTTTATCCTCTTTTTGCAGTGCGAGGATGTTTTTTTTTGCCGTACGGGATATTTTTGTTATCCGCCACGGATGCGCTTTCAACATCTCTTTTGAGCTGCTCGAACGTAATGTATTCGCCCCTTTCGATTTCTTGGATGCCTTCTTCGACACTCTTCCATTCCTGGTCGCTTATGAGCGCGCTTTCCAGCTCTTCCTTGATCAGCCTCCGAATGAACTCCCGGATCTTGCCGGTTTTGCTGTAGCCTTTTTCCTGACAGATCGTGTCAAAGGCATAATATTCCTCTGCTGTCAGCCGGAGGCTGATGTGTTTTGTTTCCTTCATTGAGACCTCTCTGGCATTTAATTGACTGCTGATATATGACATGTGTATGCATTAAATATAACGCAATTTACTGCATGATACAACAAGGTCTGTTCTGTTATGAGAGACTAATCCGTGATTAACTGTCACTGAATGCTTAAAGAGATCCATCAAAAAGATGGACGATTGGCAGTTGGATTATTCTCCC
>JAUXEH010000108.1 GCA_030620655.1 Candidatus Aminicenantota bacterium
AATATCAAGGGATTACATGTGAATTATCCAGGTAAATCAATACGAAAGGAATAATACATGTGTGATTTGAGGGAGGTTTTTATCGTAGGTGCGGCGCGTACGCCGATCGGCGCCTTTCTGGGTTCACTCAAGAAATTCAAGGCGCCTGACCTGGGCGGAATAGCCATCAAGGAGGCCCTGGAACGGGCGGGTGTCCCCGGTGAAGACGTGGATGAAGTCATCATGGGAAACGTGGTTTCCGCGGGCATCGGACAGGCCCCGGCCAAGCAGGCGCTGGTCAAGGGCGGGATCCCTTACACCGTCAACAGCTTCGCCGTGAACAAGGTGTGCGGATCCGCTCTCAAGGCCGTGGAGCTGGCCGCCCAGGCGATCTGGCTCGAAGAGCGGGAGATCGTCGTGGCCGGAGGCATGGAGAGCATGAGCCAGGCCCCACACCTCATGTGGGGTGCCCGCGAGGGCGTCAAGATGGGCGACATCACCTCTAAGGATGCCATGATCCTTGACGGGCTGTGGTGTGCCTTCGACTGCCACCACATGGGTATCACCGGAGAGGTCATCGTCGATAAATTCGGCGCCACCCGGGAAGAACAGGACGCCTATGCCGTGAGCAGCCATCAGAAGGCCAGGCATGCCATCGAAAAGGGCTATCTCAAGGAAGAGATCGTGCCTGTCGAGGTGCCTCAGAGGAAAGGCGATCCCATCCTGTTCGGGGTGGACGAAGGCCCGCGCGCGGATGCTTCGGTCGAGAAACTGGCCCGCCTGCGCCCGGTTTTCAAGAAGGATGGGACAGTCACGGCCGGAAACGCGTCTTCTCTAAATGACGCAGGCGCGGCCGTGGTCGTGGCCTCGGCGGATGCCGTCAAAGAGAGGGGCCTGACACCCTTGGCCAGGATTTTGGGCAGTGCCGCCAACGCACTGGAGCCTGAGATGGTGATGTATGCACCCAAGGGAGCCATCGAGAAGCTGCTGGGCAAGGTGGGATGGGACATCGCGGATGTGGACCTGTTCGAGATCAACGAGGCGTTTTCCAGCCAGATGGTGGTCCTGCTGCGGGAGCTCAACCTGGACAAGGAAAAGGTCAATGTGCATGGAGGGGCCGTGGCCCTGGGGCACCCCATTGGAGCCACGGGAGCACGCATCCTGATCACACTGATCTACGCCTTGAAACACCGCGGTTTGAGCAAAGGGATCGCGGCCCTGTGCCTGGGCGGCGGGGACGCCATCGCCATGGCCATCGAGATAGTCTAGATGAGGAGATAACATGGAAATCAAAAAAATTGCTGTCATCGGCGCCGGCACCATGGGAACCGGGATCGCCCAGGTGGCCGCCACCTCCGGCTTTGACGTGATTCTCAACGAGGTGGACGAGAATTCCCTGCAGCGTTCGCTCAAGATCATGGACAAGAGCCTGAGCAAGCTCCAGGAGAAGGGCCGCCTGTCCGAGGACAAGGACGTCGTGCTGGCCCGGATCGCGGCCACGACCAAGCTGGAAGACTGCGCCGGGGCGGATTTTGTGGTGGAGGCGGTGTTCGAGAGTTTCGATGTGAAGAAGGACGTGCTGGTCAAGCTGGACCAGATGCTGCGGCCCGAGGTAATCATCGGCTCCAACACGTCTTCCATCTCCATAACCCGCCTAGCCGCCTTGACCGGCCGGCCGGAGAGGTTCATGGGCATGCACTTCATGAATCCGGTGCCGCTCATGAAGCTGGTGGAGCTGATCAAGGGGATCGCCACTTCCCAGGAGGCCTATGATGTGGTCAAGGGTCTGGCTGAAAAGATGGGCAAGGTCCCGGTGGAGGCCAACGATTATCCGGGTTTTATAGCCAACCGCATCCTTATCCCCATGATCAATGAGGCCGTCTGTGCCCTGATGGAAGGGGTGGGAACGGTCGAGGCCATCGACGAGGTGATGAAGCTGGGGATGAACCATCCCATGGGACCGCTGGCCCTGGCCGACTTGATCGGACTGGATGTCGTCCTGTTCATCATCGAGGTTCTGTACGACGGCTTCAAGGATCCCAAGTACCGGCCCTGCCCGCTGCTCAGGAAGATGGTTGATGCCGGCTACCTGGGCCGCAAGTCCGGGAAGGGCTTTTACGACTACAGCAATTAAATTGAGAGTGTGAGGAATAAATGAGTGAACAAAAAGTCGGCAACGACTCCCGCAGCAAAGCCATAGATGCCGCCATATCGCAGATCGAGAAACAGTTCGGCAAGGGCGCCGTGATGAAAATGGGCCAGAAGGCAGGGGCCCAGGAGGTCCCGCCCATCCCCACCGGGTCGATCGCCTTTGACCTGGCGCTGGGGATCGGAGGCTTCCCGCGCGGCCGCGTCGTTGAGATCTTCGGTCCTGAAGCCACGGGGAAGACTACCCTGGCCGTGCACGTGATCGCCGAAGCGCAGAAGCAGGGGGGGCAGGCGGCCTTTATCGATGCCGAGCACGCCCTGGATCCCAAATACGCCGCCAGCATCGGCGTGGACGTGGACAACCTGCTCATCTCGCAGCCGGATTACGGGGAACAGGCGCTGGAGATCGCCGAGGTCCTGGTGCGGAGCGGGGCGGTGGATGTCATCGTAGTGGATTCGGTGGCGGCACTGGTCCCCAAGGCAGAGCTGGAGGGGGAAATGGGCGATGCCCACATGGGCCTCCAAGCCCGGCTCATGTCCCAGGCCCTGCGCAAACTCACCGCCATCGTCAGCCGGTCCAAGACCTGCTTCATCTTTGTCAACCAGCTCCGCGAAAAGATCGGCTTTTTCCTGGGGAACCCGGAGACCACCACCGGCGGCCGGGCGCTCAAGTTCTATTCCTCCCTGCGTATCGACATCCGGCGCGTGGCCGCCTTGAAAGACGGTGACCAGGTGGTGGGCAACCGGGTCAAGGTCAAGATCGTCAAGAACAAGATGGCCCCGCCCTTCCGGCTCGCTCAGTTCGACATCATCTATGGGGAAGGCATCTCGCGGGAAGGCGACCTCGTCGACTGCGGTTTGGAGGCTGGCCTGGTGGAGAGGACCGGGACCTGGTATTCCTACAAGGGGGAGCGGCTGGGCCAGGGTCGGGAGAACGTCAAGAAGCTTCTCAAAGAGCGCCCGGAGATGGCGGACGAGCTGGACCGGTTGATCCGCATCAAGGTCGGCCTCATCAAGGAAGAACCGCCGACGGAAAAGCCGTAGGACACCTTCCTGCCGGGCCCCGTATCATTTCTTCCTGAGGGCTTCCAGTTTCTCGCGGACACCGGGGATCTTGGGATCCAGTTCCAGGGCCCTCTGGAACAAATCGGCCGCCCTGGCCATGTCTCCCAGGCTCAAATACATATCGCCGACCTCTGCGTGCAGGAGCGCGTTTTCCGGGTTGAGCTCCAGGGCAATGCCGGCCAGGGCTTTCAGCTCCTCGATCTTTCCGGAATCCTTCAGGCGCTCGGCTTGATATTCGAAGTGGCCCAGGGGGATCGGACTGAGGGCATGCGCCTGTCTATAGAGGGCCCGGGACTGCTCCACATCCCCCTTCCGCATATGCGCCACGGCCATCCCCAGGAAGAGCTCCGGGTGACTGGGATAGAGGGCGGCACTCAGGCCCAGGATCTCCAGGCTCTTGTCCGGGTCTTCCGCTTCCAGATAGAAGTCCGCGGCGTCGATCATTTCCCGGGAGAGATCCGGGACGATGCGCGCTCCGGAAAACCGCCCCCGCAGGGTCTTGCCGAGCGCCTGGAAATCAGAATCGGGGGTGATCACGAGCTTGCGAACCTGCTCTGTGTAGGTCTGGGCCCAGTCCTCCTGCCAGGCCCGGATCAGCTGCATCAGGGGCTCGGAGATGGAGAAGCCCGAGTGCGCCATCTTCTGGTAGTCGGACAGGAAAGCCAGGGGATCCTGCCGGTAGCTTGCCCACCGCTCCGCCCCCATGGCCTCATGGAGCACGGAGGCCATGTGTGTGCCCACCCTTACAAAAGCCTCGTTTTCAACGGGATGGAATCCGCCCTCCACGGCAGCCTTGGCCGTCATGGGATCGGTGCGGATGAAATCGGGGTCGACATGGGTTCGGAAATAGGCGAAGGCCTGCTCCAGCTCCTGCTCATCTTCGGTCAGGGCCTGCCTGAGGAAGTCAAAGCGGCTCATGCCCTCGAAGGCCAGTTGGGAGCAGGTGTTGTAGAGGATCTGCTCCAGCGAGTCCGGCAGGTAGGCCCTGCTGTCCAGGTCTTCCTCGAGAACGAGCTCTGCCAGGCGCCGCACGTAGGGCATGAGGCCGGCACCCTCCAGTTTGGCGCCGATCGCGACAGCGAAGCCTTCGTTCGGAAAGATCAGGAGATAGGTCCGGGTTTCGGGCTGAGAACCGCCGTGGCTCACCTGGAAATGGCCCTTCCAGGGCCGGACGTTCCAGCCCATGCCATAGCCCGTGAACCGGCCTTGGCGGGTGGCCATGGAGATGAACATCTGCTGCCAGGTTCCCGGCTCAAGCATCCTGCCTTCGCAGACCGCCTCGGCGTATTTCAGCAGGTCCGGGATGGTGGAGCGCATCCCCCCGCCCCCCAACCGGCTGGAGATGTCCACATACTCGGAGTTCTTGACCTCCCCCTTGATCAGCCTGTATCCCCGGACCCGGTGGGAGATGAGGTCTGTGGGATCATCCAGGCGGGAGCTGTCCATACCCAGGGGTTGGAGGATGTTTTCCCGCAGATAGCGGCCGAACGGCTGTCCTGATGCGGCCTCGACGACTGCCGCCAGCAGGTTGAACCCGTAGCTGGAATAGTGATATTTGGTGCCGGGCTCGGCCACGAGCTCGAAGTCCTGGAAGATGGCCAGGGCCTCCCTGGTGTCCTTGGGATCCTTTATGTGACTCTCCAGGTCATAGTTCCTGTAATGGCTGATGCCTCCCAAGTGCCCCAGCAGGAGGCGCACGGTCACCGGCCACTCCTTTCGGGGGAAGTCGGGCACATAGGCCTGCACTTCGGCCTCCAGGTCGATCTTTCCCTGCTCCACCAGCTGCAGCACGGCCAAGGCGGTGAAGGTCTTGGAGACGGAGGCCAGGCGATACGCGCTGTCCGGCCCGGCAGGGACCAGGTTTTCCAGGTCGGCGAATCCGTACCCCTGGGCCCAGGAGAAACCGTCCTTAAGGAAACCGATGGTAAGGCCTGGGATGTGGTCCTGTACCATCCGGGATTCAACATACTCGGAGAAGGCTGCGATGGCCTGGGCGAACTCATCTGGGGTAGTCTTGCCCGTGGCCGGAGAGCAGCCCTGGAAGCTCAGGGCGATGCAGAATATCCCCACGAGAAGCAGGCGTTTGCATGAAATGTGCATTTCGCTTCCTTACAGGGCGAACCCGAACAGGAGATAAAGCGCCAGGGCCATGCCCCCGGCGATCAGGGCATAGGGGATCTGGGTTCGCACATGATCGATGTGGTCGGTGGCCGCCGCCATGGAGGAGATGATGGTGGTGTCCGAGATGGGAGAGCAGTGGTCGCCGAACACGCCGCCTCCGAGGACCGCGGCCAGGACAAGCCCGGGGTGGAGCCCGATGATCTGGATCATGGGCACGGCGATAGGCACCATGATGGCGAAGGTCCCCCATGAGGTCCCGGTGGAGAAAGCGATGAAGCAGGAGGTGAGGAACAGGATGGCCGGGATCACACCCCGGGGGAGGGTCGCCTCGGCGGCCTGGGCCACAAACGGCCCTGTACCCAGGGCCTCACATGTGTCGCCGATGGCAAAGGCCAGCATCATGAGGGCCGCCACCGGGATCAGCCCCCCCACTCCCTTCATGAAGATGTCCGTGATCTCCTTCATGTTCAGGATCCCCTGGGCCCGGTAGGCAACCGCCCCGGCCACCAGTCCCAGGATGACCGCCCACAGCACCGCGAGGGAACCCGAGCCGTCCATGAGATTGCCCCCGCCGGTGATGAAGAGCACGATGGGCATGGAGACCACCATCACCACCACGGGGATGAGCATGTTCAGGGGCCGGAGCGGGATCCCCTCTTTTGCCGGCATCATGATGACGTCATCCGAGACCAAGGGTTCCGCCCCGTCGCGCAGCAGTTTTCCCGTCTCCTGCACCCGTTTTTCCGCGGCCCGCATGGGCCCCAGGTCACGGCCCGAGAGGACCACGGCCAGCACCAGCCCCACGGCCAGCAGTGCATAGAAATTGAAGGGGATGGAGGACACGAACATGCGGACCGGCTCCTCGACTCCCTGGGTGGCCAGGAGGCCCAGGACAAAGGCCCCCCAAGCGTTCAGGGGGATGAGGACGCATTTGGGGGCCGAGGTGGAGTCGAGAATGTAGCTGAGTTTTTCCCGCGAGATCCGGAGCTTGTCGAAGATGGGTCGGGACACGGCTCCGGACACCAGGACGCAGATGCTGGATTCGATGAAGATCACCACACCCAAGAACCAGGCCAGCACTCCTGCGGAGCGCCGGGTCTTGATCAGTCCATTCTCCACGATCCAGTTCACGAACCCTTTCATCCCTCCCGAATACTGGGTGAAGGTGATGATGGCGCCGATCATGGCGCTGAACAGGATCACGCGGGTGTTGTCGGCGTCCGCGAAGACCAGCACCAGGGCGTTGACCGTGCGGATGATGCCTGTCACGGGATTCCCGCCGCTGATGATGGTCCAGCCCAGCCAGATGCCCACGGTCAGCGAGAGGTAGACGTGTTTGGTCTTTATGGCCAGGAAGATGGCCAGCACCGGTGGGAGCACGGAAAGCCAGCCAAAGGTGTCCATGGGGATTGTAAAACATATAGCACCCGGCCCTGACTCTTGTCAAGAAGGATGCGAGGGACTACAATACATCCGAGAGGACATTTTCCGGCATGGACACAGATCGAGAAAAAGCGGCGTTCTGGGCCCGTTCCCTCCTGGAGCGCCTGGACTGGGTGATCCTGGATACGGAGACCACCGGGATCTCGCCTCACGATGAGATCGTCCAGATCGCCGTGCTCGCCCCGGACGGGGAGGCGCTTCTGGACACAATGATCCGTCCCACCCGCTCCATTCCCAACGAGGCGACCGGTATCCACGGGATCACAGACGCAGATGTGGCCGACGCCCCGCCCTTTCCCGTGATCTTCCCGCGGCTGAAAGAGATAATCGCCGGCAAGACCGTCATAATCTACAATGCCCCCTTCGATGTGCGTCTGATCCGTCAGACGCTGGCCATACACAACCTGCCTCCCCCGGGCATCGAGGGCGAACGGGTCGAGTGCGCCATGCTGCAGTATTCAGCCTGGTATGGGGAGCTCTGGCCTGATGGCGGCTACAAGTGGCAGAGACTGAGGGGCGGAGACCACACCGCATTGGGAGACTGCCGTGCGACGCTGGCCGTCATCCGGAAGATGGCCGGGTGACGTTCCCTTCGGTCTTTTCAGAGGCGATGTAGCCCGTCAGGGAGGAGCACCATGAAGAGACGCAATTTTCTCAAAGCCGGCCTCTGCGGCTGTCTGGGCTTTTCCGGTATCGAACGAGGGATAGTCGGGGGCGATCAAAGATCCGGGATCTCCCGCATCCCGTTGCTGAAGCGTGAGCTCGGCCGAACCGGAGCAAAGCTGTCCCTGCTCGGCCTGGGCGGGGTGGCCCTGAGCGGCGAGTCTCCGGAGGCGGTCGCTGCGGTCGTGCGTGAGGCCGTCGACCACGGGGTCAACTACTTTGACGTGGCTCCCAGTTACGGCAATGCCGAGGAACTGCTGGGGCCGGCCCTCAAGCCCTATCGCGACCAGGTCTTCCTGGCCTGCAAGACCCAGAGCCGGGACCGTCAGGGTGTTCTGGATGAGCTGGACCGTTCCCTCCTCAGGCTCCAGACCGACCGCATCGACCTCTACCAGTTCCATGCCTTCACCACCGTGCGTGAGGTGGAGCAGGCCCTGGGCTGGAGGGGTGCCCTCGAGGCGGTCACACAGGCCAAGGCCGCGGGGAAGATCCGGTTTATCGGGTTTTCGGCCCACTCCGAGGCGGCGGCCCTGCGGGCCATGGATCTCTATGACTTCGACACCGTCCTCTTCCCGGTCAATTATGTCTGCTATTTCAAGTCCGGGTTCGGACCGGAGATCGTCCGGCGGGCCATGAATCTGGGCATGGGCGTCCTGGCCATAAAGGCGTTGGCCCGTCAGCCCTGGCCCGATGAGTCGCTCAAACAGTTCTGGCCCAAGGCCTGGTATCAGCCGGTCACGGCACCCGAAGAGGCGGACCTGGCCCTGCGCTTCACCCTGTCCCAGCCGGTCACGGCGGCCATCCCCCCCGGCGACATCCGGCTTTTCCGCCGGGCCCTGGAGATTGCGCACGCTTTCTCACCCCTCAATGACGGTGAGATGAGGCGCCTGCGCCGGCTGAGCGAGGGGCTGACGCCTCTTTTTCCCCTGCCGTATGAATGAGGGGCTACCAGCCGGTGTCCCCGAAATATGGTTTGCCGTCGGCGTCGTACAGGCCGCGCTCCATGGGGGAATCCAGGATCTCGGCCAGTTCTTCCGGGGAGAGAAACCTGGCCTGGTACATGAGTTGATACCGTTCCATCAGACGGACAAAGGAACGCATGTGGTTGCGCGATCCCTTCTCCAGGTTCTGGAAAAGCACGCGGACATCCTGGCTGTCCGATTTCTTCAGGTATTTCCTCAGGTCGTAGATGTCCAGGTCCTCGATGATGGCCCCGACCTCGAGTGCCGCCTGCAGGGAAGCACGCGCCTGAAAGGTCAGCTCGTTGTAGAGCTGCTGCATCTCAGGGTCGGTAAATACGCCCACCGTGTCGTCCAAAATCGGGTCGAGCAGCCCGTATTTCTGGATCAAGATCCGTATGGCATTCATGTGCCGCTGCTCGCTGCGGGCGATGTTGCGGAAGATCCGGTGGCCCCATTCCTCGAAGAGTGTCAGGTACACATCGCGCGCCAGTTTCTCTTCCTCGCGCATGTGCAGCAGCCCTTTTTTCTCTTGGTTGCTCAGGTCTTCCATGGGCAGCCCGGCCAGGAGCGATTCCATTCCTCCGTCGAATCCGCTGCCGCCGTTGCCCCAGCGGCCCTTGCCCTTCCCGTTACCCTGGGCAAAGGCAGGTGCCAGGACCAGTCCCATGAGGGCCAGGATTGTGATGATCTTTCTTGTCATTGTATGACCTCCT
>JAUXEH010000132.1 GCA_030620655.1 Candidatus Aminicenantota bacterium
AATCCACCGAGGGCCCGGATACGAGCACCGTGTATACCCACCACGAGGCGGTGCTGAGCTTCAAGACCGACTTGGCGGGCACTATCTATGCGGCCAGTCTGTGCAACGTCCACGGCCTCTGGCAGAGCACCAAGGCCGTCGCGGTCGAGTAGCAGCGCCTCGCATCTCCCGCAATCTACACTCGTGAATAATTCAGGCTATTTGATCTCTTCTTCTGGTTCTTCCGGAAACAGGTCCTTCTTTTTCTTTATGATACGCTCTGCTTTGTAGGTGGAAAGCAGGAAGGGATAGGAGCTTTCCGAGGAGAGGGCAGGGTAGTTCCCGCTCTCCGTATCCTGTTTGGGGAAGATCCGCAGGGTGAAGTCCTTGGTTCCTTTGACTGTCACACTGAAGACGGGCTCCTGGTCTTGGTCGGGGGACCCTTCTTCCAGGAATTCGTCGCAGCGCAGGTCCGAGAGCTCTGACAGGATGGTGTCGAGGTCGGCCTTGTCGCCGGTCCGCCCATCGGACGTCACCCAGGCTTCCTGCTCGGCAGGGGGCTCCGGGGGCGGCTCTGACACGGCTTCGCCTTCCGCCTCTGTTTCCTCTGCTTCCTGAGGCATCGGGACCGCCTTCTTAACGAAGACCAGGGTCTCGTTCGCCTGGGTGATCCGGATCTCGCTGACCTCGTTCTTGTCGAAGCTCATCACTCTTTTATCCCTCAAGTCCTTGATCTCGAATTCGAAGCGGCTGCGGAACGACTCACGGGCGTAGTACACCCGGATGTCGTTGGCCACCCGGACGAACGTGTGGCGGTAGGTGGAGGGGATCTTGCCGATATCGAATTCCCGTACCAGTTCTTCGTCTTGGTAGGCCTTGACAGTGATCCTGCTGTCATCATCCAGGTCATAACGCTGGTAGTCCTGTTTCTCAGCGGCCAATTCGGTGAGCTGCAGCCCGGCGATGGTGTCCAGCATGTCCTGGACCTTGACCGGATCCGCCGCATAATCCTGGGGCTGGATATTCCAGTCTTCGCCGCCACCGGCCAGGGTGAAAGATCTGTCGGCCAGGGAAATCTCGATCCTAGTGATGTCTTCCGGAACCAGATTCTTGAGTTTGGGAACGTCATAGCTCATCCTGCTGCGCCCGGTTCCGAATAGCAGGTAGATGAGGAGAACGGCGATGATTCCCAGGAGGATCAAATACTCTTTTTTCATCTTCATGGTCAACACTCCTTGTCTAGGCTTTTTCCCCGCTGAACATGGCCTGGATGGAGCGGCGCCTGGCCTTGCGCCTGACCCACACATAGAATCCGAACAGGATAAACAGGGCGGGGACCCCGGCGATGTTCAGGACCTTGACGATGGTCCGGGTGAAGGCCTTGGTGTCCTTGAGGGGATTGAATCGTTGGTTCTTGCTGCGCATGACCGCCATGTCTTCCTGGTCGTTAAGGTAGTCGATGATGTTGAGAAGGAAGACCGCGTTCGGGGACTGTCCCTGCTCGCCCAGGATGTTGTCCGTGAGGATCTCGCTCGATCCGATAAGGAAGATCCGGGCCGGCTGTCCCCGTTTGATGATGTCAGCCTCCCCAGTAACCTGAGAATCCACGACCGGAGGCTCTTCTTCGGCTTTCTTATCAGGTGCCTGCTGGCCCTCCGTTTCACCCTCTTCGTCCTCTTCCGGCACTTCCTCTCGAGGCTCAGGTTTCTCCGGCACAGGCTTGTCCGCGAAATAGCTGGGGAACTCCCCCTCGAGCAGGTAGGCCAGCGCCTGTTGGGATTTTTCGTCCGGATTCATGGGCGGGCGGATCATGAAAGGTGTCAGATTGATCTGCCCCGCCATCTCCCAGGCATCGGGTGTGGTGGAGATCATCTGCCTGGCATTGAGGCCGTTCTCCTCCAGCCTTTCGTCATCCATCACGACTGGGGAGACGCGGTACATGATGAGTTCCTTTATGTTGGACAAGAAGCTCAGGCGGTGGTTGATGTTCTCGTTTTTGATGATGGGGGCGAAGTAGACCGGAGTTTCTCCCATCTGCTGGTCCCGGGACACATAGCAGCTCTCATCCATGACATAGGATTTTCGAACGGACACACCGTAGTGATCCAGCAGCTTCTCAAGACCCGTGTTGAGGGGAAGAAAGACCGGCTGCTGCATCCCGTACATCTGCTGCTGCTGGGGACGGATCTCGTCGAAGGCGTCGACGAAGAGGGCCAAGGATTTTCCCTTCATCAGGAACTGGTCGATCTGGAACAGTTCCCAGTCACTGAATTCCTGTTTGGGGCCTGCGATGATCAGGCTGTCCACGCTTTCTGGGATGCCATCCTCGGCCATGTCGATCTGCTTGACGGTGTAGCGGTCGCTGAGGAGGGCGTTGAAACGCGTGAGAGACCCGACCTGCTGCTGCATCATCTGAAGCTGGGGGGGGAGGGACGCCGAGAGGGCCTGGGTGCCGTGGGTCGAGAGGTAGCCGATCTCCTCGTGTATGTCGATCAGGTTATCCACATTTTCCTCGATGAAGCTCTCGATCTGGGTGATGTCCACGATCGTGAACTGCTCCTGAAGACCCTGATTGGTTAGATTCAGGCTGGAGCTCAAGAGCTGGATCTCCACGGATTTGTCGCCGAATTCCATGCCCAGGCCCAGATAGCCGGACCCGGCCGGAACGACGCTGCCGTCCGGTCGAGTGATCTCCGGCCACTGCAGCCCGAAGCGCCGGTAAGGCGCAAGTTCCTGTTCGGGGATCTGCTGCCGGCTGGGATCGATGGACACGAACTCCAGCTGGCCGTAGGTCTTGCTGTTCTGCGCATTCACCACTTCGGCGATCCGATCCCTGAGCCCCTCCAGGCCTTCCAAGCCCAGATGCGGAGCGATCTGCTCGAAGGATGAGGACTGCACCAGCTTCACCCGGATCTTTTCCGGGAGGTTGAGCAGGGCGGAAATCTTGTTGTTCATCTTCTGTATGGTGCTCGTGATCTGGTATTCCAGCCCCTCCGTGGAGGTAATGGCCGGGATGCGTTCGACGATGTCCCCATGGATAAAGACCATCCCCATATAAGCCCTCTGAACCTTGGCCTCGTCCTGTTCGATGGTCTGGACATTGACGGGGTAGATGCCGTAGTCCTGGGCCATCTTCCGGTTTTCCTCCGCCTCCTCGCTGAGCTCGCTTTCCCTGGCGCTCACGTTGAAAAAACGGTAGCTCAGGTATTTCCGGGCATGGGCGGCATACTCATCCATCAGGTCATGGAGGTAGCGCTCGAGGTTGTTGTAGGGAGCGGGCAGGTTCTTGGAGAAAAAGACGTTTACGGTCAGCGGTTCGTTGAGGGTCGAGACCGCGCGCTTGCTGGCCTTGGAGAGAGAATAGAGCCCGTTGGAGGTCAGGTCCAAGCGAAAGAACAGGCTCTGTCCGACCAAGATCACCAGGATCAATACGACCAGGTAAAGCCCGGAGGTGGTGAACTTTGACATATCTTTTTTCTTTTCCATGGGAGTCTCCTATTTCTTCTCCTGCATGATCAGGTTGGTCGTAAACAGCGCCACAAAAGCCATTGCCAGGAAGTAGAGGATGTCACGGGAATCGAGCACTCCCCGGGCGATATTCTGGAAATGAAAATTGGCGCTGAGATACTGGAACATCCCCACCATCCCCCTGGGCAGGAAAAACAGCACAAAATCCATGAGCATGGTCATGGTGAAACAGACGGCCATAGCGATGATGAAGGCGATCACCTGATTGCGGGTGACCGAAGAAGCCAGCAGGCCGATCGAGCTGAAGGTCGCACCCAGGAGCAGGGCGCCGAAATATCCCCCGAGGACCGGTCCCCAATCCAGTTCCCCGAGGAAGCTGGTGGTCACGGCATAAACCAGGGTGGGGGAGAGCATGATGGCCACGAAGGCCACGGCGGCCAGGAACTTACCCAGGATTATGTCGCGGGAGGTCACGGGCAGCGTGAGGAGCAGTTCATAGGACCCAACGTTGATTTCCTCGGAGAAGAGCCGCATGGTCACTGCCGGGATGACGAAGGAGAAGGTCACGGGAAGCAGGGAAAAGAAGCGTGTCAGGTTCGCCTGCCTCTCCAGAAAAAACGTGGAGAAGAACAGCCAGCCGATGATGACCAGGAACACTGAGATCACGATATAGGCGATGGGTGAGATGAAGTAAGACTTGAATTCCTTTTTAAATATATGCTTGATGTTTTGCATGGTCAGTTTCCTTGGGTGAGACTGCGGAAGATCATCTCGAAGGACTGCTCCTTGAGTTCTTTACGCAGGTTATCCAGGGTGTCGTCGGCTACCTTGCGGCCCTGGTCGATGATCACCAGCCGGTCGCAGGTTGCCTCGGCCTCGCTCAGGATGTGCGTCGAGAAGATGATGGTCTTTTCCTTGCCGATGCGCCGGATGATGTCCCGTGTCTCCACGATCTGATTGGGATCCAGTCCGGCTGTCGGCTCGTCCAGCACCAGGATCTCGGGATCTCCCATGAGCGCATGGGCGATTCCCACCCGCTGGCGGTACCCCTTGGACAACTCGCTGATGGTCATGTGCATCACCTGGTTGAGGCTGCACAGATCCGCCAGGTCGCGTATGGTCGCGACCTTGTGGTCAGATTCGACGCCGCGGACATCCGCCACGAAATCGAGGTAATCGTACACCAGCATCTCATGGTAGATGGGCGCGGCCTCGGGCAGGTAGCCGATGAGTTTCTTGATCTCTGTTAGATTCTCGTTGATGTTGAACTCTTTGACCCGAATCTCTCCGGAAGTGGGCTTAAGATAGCCGGTGAGTATGCGGTAGATGGTCGTCTTGCCCGCCCCGTTGGGGCCCAGCAGGCCTAGGATCTCACCCTTGCGGATGTCGAAACTCACGTGATCCACTGCGCAGAGATCTCCATAGTACTTGGTCAGGTCTTGGATCGCGATCATCGTCCTCTCCTTTTGTTTTTCCTGAACTTTCACGCAAAATCAAGAAGGTGCTTTGTGTGAAATTTAAAACAATGAAAGCTCAGTATTCATCCAGATGCCCGGCAGAATCATGAACTCTTCAACTCTTAAGCTCCATCCATTCTAGCAGATCTCGTATCTGACGTCCATGCCGAAGCCACGTTGGGACCTCAGTAAGGGACTTCAATCCGGGTAGTAGAAGTATTTGAGCTCCTCGACCTCAACCCGGTCACGCTTGAATGCCTGTTCCGGAACGGAGTCCAGCTCGGCGGCCATCTGTTCGGCCTGATCCAGGTATGTCTTCCGGATGCCCTGAATTTGAGAAAGATCAATGGAGCGGCCTGAGAAATCCTGCTCCAGATCCAGCTCCGGTTCCGCCTCCTTGAACTTCCTATGTGACCATTCGGATGTCTCCAGATCGAAAGCATACAGCGGCAGGAACAGGTGGCCGAAGCGTGCTGTGGAGCGTATGGCCTCCAGGAGGAAGGCGATGTCCTCCCGCTTCAGGGTGTAGTGAAGGTTGATACGCACCCAGCCGGGCTTGAGCCCGCTGCAGCCCTTGCGCACACCGGCCCGGATCCTCTCAGAAGCCTCCGCATCAATGCCCAGCAGCACGTGCCCGTAGGGACCGGCACAGCTGCAGCCGGCACGAGACTGGATCCCGAACAGGTCGTTCATCAGCTTGGTGACGAATTTGGGGTGCAGGATGCGGTCCCGGTGCCGGATGTTGAAGGAAACGATGGAAAGGCAGTCTTCGGGGGCGGCGTTGCCGATGGGGACGAGGTTGTCGATCTCCCTCAAACGGCTGTGAAAATACGCCGTGTATTCCGCCTCGATCTCCTCGATTAGCTTGATACCGACCCGGTCCTTGACCTCCATGGCTAGGGCGGCTTTGATAGTCTGCAGTATGGGAGGGGTACCGGCCTTTTCCCGCGCTTCGATATCCTGAGCGAAATCATGCTGTTCGAAGCCCACAAACACCACGGTTCCGCCGCCGGCGGTTGTGGGAGGCAGGTCCGTACTGTAAATCCGCTGGTTGAAAATCAGTATGCCGCTGGAACCGGGGCCGCCTAGGAATTTATGCGGGGAGAAGAAGACTGCATCGAAATAGGTGTCGAGATCCCGGTTCATGTCGATCTCGACGTAGGGAGCCACCGCTGCGAAATCGAAGAAAACCAGAGCGTTGTGGGCATGGCCGATGCGGGCCACGTCATAGACCGGTGTGCGGATTCCGGTGATATTCGATCCCGCGGAGATGGAAACGATCTTTTCCCGCAGCTCCATCCCGGGAGCGGAGATCTTTTTTTCCAGATCAGCAAGGTCCAGCAGCCCCCTAGAATTGAAGCCGACTATCTTCACCTCCACAAAGGCTTCGCGCCACATCAGCTCGTTGGTGTGGTGTTCGTAAGGGCCGATGAAAACGACGGGTCTGCGCCGCTGAAGCTCGTTAAAGACATCCGACGGGTTCCTTGCCGCCTCCAGGATTCCTGTCCTCCAGCGTTTCCTGGTTACCGGTGGAATGGAAACACCGATGATCTCCTGGAGTTTCTTGAGGGCGCTTGTCGTTCCCGATCCGATCGGTATGATCCTGCCGGCGGGCCCGGCATTGACCATTCGCTTGATCTTTTCCTCCGCCGTGTGCAGGAGACGGGTCGTGAATTTGCCGGTGTAGTCGTCTTCGGTGTGCGTGTTGGCATAGGATTTCTGGATGTCCAGCAGGATCTCTTCGACAAATCGCAGCCCCCGGCCCGAAGCGGTATAGTCGGCATAGAGCAGGTGGCGGTCACCGAAGGGGGTGGTGATCAGCAGATCGCGGCCCAGTATCTCTTCCCGGATGGATTCTAGATCGAAATTCATATCTTCATTATAACACGGCACCGTCGACAGATGCACTGGCTCTCCGGCCTGCAGTGACCGGCTTAGAATTTCGTTTGTATTGCCGCCGGGTCTGTGGTTTACTTACAGATCGTTTTACATTCAAGGGCAGTCGGGCCTAACAGGCTGTAGAGGAGATTTCATGAAAAACATCACCGTGTTGATTCTGGCTCTGACGCTTCTGGCAATCGGATGCACCAAGCAGACAGAGACCTTCAAGCTGACGAAAGGGACGCCCGCCTACCAGCTGGCACTGGACCTCTCCAAAACGCTTCCTTCTCTCGATCCCGAGAACGACTTCGTTATCGTCTCCACACACGGGTTCAGTGTTTCGGCCGCCGAGGTCACACAGGCCTTGCATGATAACATGGGCAGCCAGACCGACCAATTGAAGGGCATGGCACTCGATCAGCTCGAGGGCATCATCATCCAGAATGCCGAGCGGATGGCCGAAAGGAAACTGCTACTGAAGGCGGCGCGTGATGCCGGCACCGAGCTGGCTGCCGGAGACGTGGAGAGTGCTCTCAATGACCAGTATCTCAGGGTAGGGGGGGAGGAGCAGTTCCGACAGATGCTGTCCCAATCCGGGGTCTCTCTAGACAACGTCAAGGCCAACATCGAGACCGACCTCACCATACAGGCCTACTTGGAATCATATATGGCTGAGCTCATCCAGGTTTCGGAAGACGAGCTACGTATAGCCTATGAGAAAGACAAGACCGCCTCTGTGCGTCACATCCTGATCCTGACGCAGGGCAAGGCTGAGGAGGAGAAGGCAGAGGCACGCAAGAAGATGGAGGACCTCCTGGCCCGGGCCAGAGGCGGGGAAGACTTTGCCGAACTGGCGCGG
>JAUXEH010000206.1 GCA_030620655.1 Candidatus Aminicenantota bacterium
CACATCGTCCTCTTTGCCCGCGAAATCGGCCAGCAGCGCCTTGAGTGTGTTCTTCCCGGCAGCGTAGTCCTTTACTTTCTGGAAATATTCGTCCTTTTCGCCGCCGTATCCCACGATGCGGTCGATCTCTTCACCGTCGGCATCCAGGAACAGGACAGTGGGCGTTCCGATGACGGTGAACTCTTTCCTGAAATCAGGGTAGACCTCGTCCGATGTATGGATACGCAGGTTAACGAATTTTCCCCCCATAAACTCTCCCACGGCTGAATCTTGCCAGACCGACCGGTCCAGCTCAACACAGCCGCCTCACGTAGGTGAGAAGACGTCGATCATGATGAGCTTGTTCTGGTTCGCGGCCTCGACCTTGGCATCATCCAGGCTTAGCTTGGCCCAGGCGACGCCTGCAGTCATTTCCGCACCGGCGGAAACGGCCTTTTCACCGGTCGAGCAGGCGAGAACCAGGAGGCACATCACGGCGACGATGAAACTGAGACGTACTTTCATGTCGTCCTCCTGCCCCCTATCATACATAAAGAGGGAAATATCTCAAGCCGTAAGCCTACAAAATTGATAAATTTCCTCGAAAACTGTGCCTGGAGATACCATTACGGCTCTATGTCATCGCGAGGAACATAGCGATAAAGCGATCTCCAGGTACTCATTATTGCGATGAGAACATCGGTTGATTGATAAAAAACGGGGGGCAGTGTATAAATGTCTCTGTCGAAAAGCACCCGAAAGGCAGAAACATGAAAGATAACCGTGACAACACCGGCAGAGAAGGCGGGTCCCTCGATTTTATCCGGACCATCATCGAGGAGGACATCCGCAGCCACAAGAACGACGGGCGCGTGCACACGCGCTTCCCACCGGAGCCCAACGGCTACCTGCACATCGGGCACGCCAAGTCCATCTGCCTCAACTTCGGGCTGGCCCTGCAGTACAACGGGCTCTGCAACCTGCGCTTCGACGACACCAATCCCACCAAAGAGGAGCAGGAATACATCGACTCCATAAAGCGCGACGTGCGCTGGCTCGGATTCGACTGGGAGGACCGTGAATACTACGCCTCCGACTACTTCGAGCAGCTCTACGAATACGCCGTAAAGCTCATCCAGAAGGGCAAGGCCTTCGTATGCGACCTGACGGCGGACGAGATCCGTGAGACGCGGGGCACTTTGACCGAACCGGGAAAGGACAGCCCCTACCGGGACCGTTCTAGCGAGGAGAGCCTCGACCTCTTCGAGCGCATGCGTAAGGGAGAGTTCCCGGACGGCTCCCGCACCCTGCGCGCCAAGATCGACATGGCCTCGGGCAACCTCAACCTGCGTGACCCGGTCATGTACCGCATACTGCACGCGGCCCACCCCCGGACGGGAGACGCCTGGTGCATCTACCCCATGTACGACTGGGCACACGGCCAGAGCGACTCCATCGAGGGGATCACCCATTCCATCTGCACCCTGGAGTTCGAAGACCACCGCCCGCTCTACGATTGGTTCATCCGCGAACTCGAGATCTTCCCCTCCCGCCAGATCGAATTCGCGCGCCTCAACCTCAACTACACGGTGATGAGCAAGCGCCGGCTGCTGCAGCTTGTCAACGAGGGCTTTGTGCACGGTTGGGACGACCCCCGCATGCCCTCCATCTCGGGCATCCGGAGGCGCGGCTATACACCCGAGTCCATCCGCGACTTCTGCGACCGCATCGGCGTGGCCAAGCGCGACAGCATGGTGGACATCGTCCTGCTCGAGCACTGCCTGCGGGAAGACCTCAACCGGAGGGCGCAGAGGGTGATGGCCGTGCTTCATCCCCTCAAGGTCATCATCACCGACTACCCCGAAGGCAAGGTGGAGATGTTGGATGCCGTCAACAACCCGGAAGACGAGAGCATGGGGACCCGCCAGATCCCCTTCTCGCGGGAGATCTTCATCGATCAAGACGATTTTAGAGAAGATCCGCCCAAGAAGTTCTTCCGCCTGGCACCGGGACGGGAGGTGCGGCTCAAGCACGGCTACTACATCACCTGCAACGAGGTGATAAAAGACGAGGCCACGGGCGAGATCACGGAGCTCCACTGCACCTACGACCCGGAGACCCGCGGCGGCTGGTCGGAAGACGGCCGGCGTGTCATGGGCACGCTGCACTGGGTCTCGGCCGCACACGCGCTCGACGCAGAGGTGAGGCTTTACGACCACCTCTTCACCGTGGAGAACCCGCTCGACCAGACCGAGGGGGACTTCAAGGACTACATCAACCCGGATTCGCTGGAGATTCTGAGCGACTGCTTGGTGGAGCCCTCACTGGCTAAGGCCGAACCGGGCGACCGCTTCCAGTTCCTGCGCCAGGGCTACTTCTGCGTCGACCCCGACTCGACCGACGGCAGGCCGGTCTTCAACCGCACCGTCACCCTGCGCGACACCTGGGCCAAGATCGAGAAGAAGCTCCAGCAGAAATAAACGAGGAGATATCCATGAAAAAGACACTCGTGCTGTTTTCCCTGATCCTGGGGCTGGCGGTTTCCGGGCTGGCCATCGACGACGCCCGCCTGCTGCGCATGCCCGACATAAACGGCGACCTGATCGTCTTCGTGTACGCCGGAGACATCTGGTCGGTCCCGGCGAACGGCGGCGACGCCCGCAAGCTCACCTCGCACCTGGGCATGGAGATATATCCCAAGATCTCCCCGGACGGCCGGTGGATCGCATTCTCGGCCGAATATTCCGGCTCGAGGCAGATCTATGTCATGCCGGCCACGGGCGGCTCTCCCCGCCAGCTCACCTTCTACAACGACGTGGGCATGATGCCCCCCCGCGGCGGATTCGACAACATGGCCATGGACTGGACACCCGACAGCAAGGCCATCCTCTTCCGGGCCAACCGGACTCCCTACGGCCGCCGCATGGGAAAATACTTCCTGGTCACGCTCGACGGCGGGCTCGAGACCCCGCTTCAGATCCCGGAGGCGGGCGGAGGGACATTTTCCCCCACGGGCAAGGAGATCGTCTACACACCCATCTCCCGCGAGTTCCGCACCTGGAAGCGCTATAAGGGAGGACGCGCCCAGGACGTCTGGATCTACGACCTGGCCAACGACACCTCGCGGCGGCTTACTACCTTCGCGGGGACCGACCACCACCCCATCTGGCACAAGGACAAGATCTTCTACGTCTCGGACCGGGAGCTGGTGCTCAACATCTATTCCTATGACCTGGCTTCGGAGGAGATCACCCAGGTCACACGACACACGGAATACGATGTGCTCTGGCCTTCCGGCGAGAACGGGGTCATTGTCTACGAGAATGGCGGACACCTCTTCAAACTCGACCTGGAGACGGGTCAGAGCCAGAAGGTCACGGCCAACATCAGATACGACTTCCCCGGAGTGCTCCCCTACTTCAAGAACGTCAAGGACAACATAGCGGGCTTCGACATCTCCGCCACCGGCAAACGCGCCGTCTTCGAGGCCCGGGGCGACATATTCACGGTGCCGGCCGAGAACGGCATCACCTACAACCTGACCCAGACCCAAGGCATCCGTGAGATGAACCCCACCTGGTCTCCCGACGGCCGCTACGTGGCCTTCGATTCGGACAAGACCGGCGAGTACGAGCTCTATGTCATCGACCGGGCCGAGAACGACACCCTCATCCAGCTCACCACAAACTCGGACTCCTGGCGCTACCAGGCCCAGTGGTCTCCGGACAGCGGCAAGCTGCTGTTTTCAGACAAGAACCTGGACCTCCAGATCCTCGATGTGAAGACCAGGAAAATCACCGTCGTGGCCACGGCTAGGCGCTTCGACATCACGGACTACGGATGGTCCCCCGACTCGCAGTGGGTGGTCTACACCAAGGACGGCGAGAACGGGCAGCCGGCGGTGTGGGTCTATTCTCTGGCAAGCACGAACGCCCGCCAGCTGACCGAAGACATGTACTCCGACTATTCCCCGGTCTTCTCCCAGGACGGGAAATACCTGTTGTTCCTCTCCGACCGCGACTTCAACCTGGCCTTCTCGAGCTTCGAGTTCGATTACGTGTACAACCGGGCCACCCGTATCCATGCCATCGCGCTCACGGACGACGCCCCTCCCCTGTTCAAGGATGAGAACGACGTCGAAGAGGTAAAGAAGGAGTCGGAAGAGAAAGAGGCCGCCGAGGAAAAGAAAAAATCGGAAGAGGAAAAGAAAAAGCCCGAGGAGGCGGTCAAGATCGATTTCGACGGGATAAACGACCGCATCATCGCCCTGCCTCCCAAGGCGGGCAACTACCGCGGCCTGGCCGCGTTGGAAGGCGGTATCCTCTATTTCTCAGAAGGCGCCCTGCACAAATTCACCTTCAAGGATAAGAAAGACACCGTGGTCATCAAGGGCATCCAGGACGGCTCACTCTCCGCGGACGGAAAAAAATTCCTCTACCGGTCGGGACAGAGATACGGGATCATCCCCCTCGACAAGCCCGACCAGAAACCCGGAGACGGCGAGCTCAAGCTCGAAGCCCTGGAGATGAAGATCGATCCCCGCAAGGAGTGGAAGCAGATCTACAACGACGGCTGGAAGATCTACCGCGACTGGTTCTACGCCAAGAACATGCACGGGGTGGACTGGCCCGGCATGAAAGCCAAGTACGCCAAGCTGGTCCCCTACGTATCCCACCGCGGAGACCTGGACTATATCTTCGGTGAGATGGTGGGAGAGCTGAACGTGGGCCACGCCTATGTCAACTGGGGCGACTTCCCCCGGGTCGAGCGTGTCGATACCGGCCTGCTGGGCGCCCAGTTCACGGCGGATGCAGAGGCCGGCCGCTACGTCATCAGCAAGATCTACCCGGGAGAGAACTGGAACGAAAGCACGCGTTCTCCTCTCACCGAGCAGGGCATCCACGTCAAGGAAGGCGACTACCTGATAAGCCTCAACGGCCACGACGTGACCCTCAAGGACAATCCCTACCGGTTCCTGGAGAACACCGTAGGCAAGAGGATCTCCCTCAAGGTCAATGCCAAGCCCAGCGCGGACGGGGCCCGGGAATATGAGGTCAAGCCCATCCGCAGCGAACTGAGCCTGTTCTACCTCGACTGGGTAAATACCCGGCGCGCCATGGTGGACAAGCTCTCGGGCGGCCGCATCGGCTACTTCCACGTTCCCGATACGTCCATGTCGGGCAACCGCGAACTCTACAAGGGCATGTACGCCTTCGGCCACAAGGCCGCCCTCATCATCGACGAGCGCTACAACGGCGGCGGCTTCATCCCCGATGTCATGATCAACCTGCTGGGCCGCACCATCCTGAGCTACTGGGGCCGCCGGGGCCTGGTGCCCAACCAGACGCCCGGTGTGGCCAATGAGGGGCCCAAGGCCATGCTCATCAACCACTACGGCTCCTCGGGCGGGGATGCCTTCCCCTACTACTTCCGCAAGCTGAACCTGGGGACCCTGATCGGCACCACGACCTGGGGTGGGCTGGTCGGAATGTCCGGGAACGCCGGCCTGGTGGACGGCGGCTACCTGGCGGTTCCCACCTTCGGAGTCATCAGCACGGAGGGAGAGTGGGCCGTGGGAGGTCTCGGCGTCGCCCCGGACATCGAGATCTGGGATCGCCCAGAGCTGGTGGCCCAGGGTATGGACCCCAGCCTCGAGAAGGCCGTGGAGGTTCTGCTCGAGGAACTCGAGCAGAATCCCCCGAAGAAGGTCCGCAAGCCCGCCGAGCCCGACCGCTCCAAGTGGCACGAG
>JAUXEH010000128.1 GCA_030620655.1 Candidatus Aminicenantota bacterium
GAGGACCGGGATGTCCAGGGCCGTGCTCAGCGCCTTGGCCCCGCCCACGAACTGGGCCGCCACGTAGGCGGTGATGAAGATGGCGATGATCACGGCGCCGGTGATCCGGATGAGATGGCGATGATCCTGGAATCTGGACTCGAAATAGTCCAGCAGGGTGAGCGACCCGTAGGCCTCCGTCTCCCGGCGCAGCCTGCGCCCGATGTAGATGAACTGGAACATCTCTGCGATGATGTACCCCACCACGGCCCAGACGGCTCCCGTCCCACGCGTAAAGGCCATCCCACTGACTCCCAAGACCAGCCAGGATGACCTCCCCGAAGACACGGCGGACAGGGCCACCACGAACTTATCCATGGCACGCCCTCCGATGAAGAAATCCGACTGGTTCTTCATGCGCCGGAGGGTTAATACGCCCACAAGAACAGGCAGCAAGAGGGTGAGCAGGAATATGCCGAAGGCCACAGGGTCGGACAGCTTGTCGTAGAAACCCATCTACCGGCCTTTGTCCCGGTCCCGGCCCGAGAGCCGGTACAGCAGGAATGACACCAGGATGATGGCCAGGGGAAGGACCAGGAGCACGAAAACCGCGCTGAACATGAGTCTTGTCTTCTCTTAGTCCAGAGAAACCTGTGACCTACTGACCTGTGGGGAAGGCGACGGACCCGGTGTAGATCGAGTAGCCGGAGGCTCTCTGCACCGACATCCGGCCGGGCCGTTTGCCGGTCATGCGGCAGGCCCCCAGCTCGCCTTTCATGTTGATCGCGATGAACTGCTCTCCGGGCAGGAAGTCCGGATTCACCTTCTTATATTTATCCGCGATCATGCGGAGGGCGTCCTCGCAGGCTTGCTGCGGTGTGCGGCCTTCCTTCATGCGCAGGACCATGTAGAATGACGCACAGGATTTGATCACATCCTCGCCCCTCCCTGTGGCACCGGCCGCCCCGACCTCGTTGTCCACGTAGAGTCCGGCCCCGATGATGGGCGAATCCCCCACCCGACCGGGGATCTTGAACCCCAGCCCGCTGGTGGTGGTGATGCCTGCCACGTCTCCGTTCCGGTCCACGGCCAGGACATTGGTGGTGCCGTGGGGGTCATCGTCCACCTCTTCCTTCCGCTCCGGCCGCTGGTATTCCGGCAGATCCTTGAGATGGTCCGGAGGCCCCCAGTCGTCCCGGTCGGAGAGATTCTCTCTGCGGCGCAGCCAGGCTTCCCGGGTCCTTTCGGTCAGCAGGTCCTCCTCCTTGAAGCCCCATTTCTTGGCGAACGCCAGGGCATCCCGGCCCACCATCAAGACATGATCGGTCCGCTCCATGACGATGCGGGCCACCGAGCAGGGGTATTTTATGTTTTCCAGGCATGCGACTGCGCCTGCGTTGTAGGTCCTGCCGTCCATGATGGAAGCATCCAGCTGCACAACGCCATCCTCGTTGGGGAATCCGCCATACCCCACGCTCATGTCGTTCGGGTCCTCTTCGATGATGTTGGCCGCCTTTTCCACGGCGTCGACGGCCGCCCCACCACCTGCAATGACCTCCCACCCCGCGGCCATGGCTTTCTTGCCCGTGGCATTGGCGTGGCTCGTGATGATCAGCGGCACCTGAACCGGCTGTCCACCGGTTAAGGCCGGCAGATCCTTAAAAAGAAGGGCCCCGGCTCCCAGGCCCAAGCTCTGGTTGAAAAAGCGTCTCCGTGTGATGCGTCTCTTCATGGTTCGCTCTCCATTTTCTGATTTATCCTGAATAATTCATAAAAAATGTCGATATTTCACGTAATACATGTAATATCAATGGGTTACATAAGATTTTTCGATGAGCCCAAAGATAACTTTGTTCTCCCATTGTTATATTCTATTATAATCGACATTTTTTATGAATCTCCCAAGTGACCTGATCTATAAAAATATTGTCGGCAGCCATGAACGGTTACCACAATAAGTGGAACGGGGCGGGAACCGGCACTTTCTCATCTCCCAGGGCGAGGGTGACCGTGGCCGAAACCGGTTTTTCCAGACCCTGAGGAGTGCGCCGGTTGAACGTCACCTGAATCTGCTTGAGCGGACGGAGGGGATTGACGGGGCTGGAAGACTCTTCTTTTTTCAGCAGCCGGGTGGCCATCTGCACCGCCAGGCCCAGGGCACTCAGGATGGAAAAAGAATTGGCCATGGGATCGTGGCGCGCGTCAGGATTGAAGGGGTCATAATTGCGCGGCATGGGAGGAAGCTTCAGACCATAGGAGATGCTGTCCAGGGAACGCTTCCGGCTGGCGGCGACCAGCTGCTGATCCACATACAGCAAGATCATATACTCTCTCTCCAGGGCGCTCGGTGCGGCTGCCTCTTCCTGTTCGGCGGCCGGGTCCCCGGATTCCTGGTCGAACCGAATATCCAGGGTGAGCTCCTGGCGGTAGAGCGTTTCTCCCGACTTGAGCTCCAGCACAAAGGAATGTTCACCGGACATCTCGAAAAAACCCGTGACATCCAGGGTGATGGCATTGAAGCCGGAATTCATGAGGCCCGCATCCAGGACCTCCCTTCCCCGGAGGAGCTTGTAATAGGCGCTCCGGCTCATCTCCACGCCCAGGCTGAGAGAAGATGGGGGGTGGGAGCGGACGATACGGCTCCCCCCCAGGATCCCGATATCCAGCACCAGGGCCGGGAGCTCCTGGCTGCGTACCGGGAGAGCCAGGGCCAGGAGGGCCAGGAACAGGGATCCGATTATTGCTTTCATTTGCGAGAGAAAACGAGGCGTATCTCGAGCCTGTTTTTACTGAAACTCCGGGGCAGCCGAGGCAGGGGAGAACTGAGCTCCAGGGCTTTCAAGGCCGCGGCCAGGAGCTGTGGGACCCGGGCCGGCTTGATCACCTCGGTCGACGCGATCCAGCCGTCCCTCTGGATGACCACGGAGATCTCGAACTCGTCCTCTTCCTGGTCGATCGTCAGGTGCGGGACCAGCCATCTCTCCATGATTTTCGCCACGGCCAGGTCGGCCCAGCGGGCGATCTCAACCTGCCGAGAAACGGTGTCGCTCCCGGCAGAGGCGGGTTCTCCCTCCCCCCCTCGAGCCGAGGATGAGCTAGGTTCGGCAGGAAAGCGGGGAAGTGCGGGCCGGATGTATTTGCTCAGATCCACCCGGGGTATGACACGCCCCGGATCGGGGCCATATTCAAAGCGGGGCAGGGTCCTCTCCGGCGCGATCCGGAAAGACAAATACGGGGGAAGATCGGCCCGCTCATCAGGAGGGGGCCTCAGGTCGAAGCGCTCCTGGAGATGGGGCGGGACCTCGATCCGCTCCGGCAGGGAGATCCCTTCGCGGAATGGGATGTCATCGGCGACCGCGGCGCCGGCCGCTGCCGTCTGTGTCATGACGGAAACGTCAGAGCCCGTATTCGGGGACGGACCCGAAGCGGGCTCGGTCCGATCGGGAAGCAGCAGCCGCTCAAGGGGCGGCGCGATGTAGACATCGCGGACGTCGGAGTCGAAATCCAGGATCTTGAGGGGGCCATAGTACACGACCAGCAGCACCAGCATGACGGCGTGGACCACCAGGGAAACTCCCAGGCTGACCGCCTTCTTGAGCCAACCGCTCTCGAACATTAGACTCCTGCTACTGGTTAATAATGCCGAAGTGCCGCAATACGTTACATCTCCGTGTCATGATTCCCTCCTGTGGGATAACAGTTCGATCTGCGGTCCGATTCCGGACCACACCTATCATACCGCAAAAGAATCCGGCAGGAAACGTGCGGGCTTGTCTTGCCCGGGGATTTTGTGCGAATATAGCCTCACGAGGAGGGATTATGGAAGAAAATCACGATCACGGCCATGACAACGTGAGGCTGGAGGAGATCCAGCCCCAGCTGAGCCGGATCTTCGCCAAGCTCGAGCATGATGTCCCCCTGCACCTCATCCTGTCTGACGACAAGGACTCCCCCTTCAACCAGGCTACCCGGGAGATCCTCCAGACCATCGCCAGGATCTCACCCAAGATACAGGTCCGGGAACACAGGCTGGACGATGACTTTGCCAAGGAACGGGGCGTTACCAGCTCGCCCACCGTCCTCTTCGACCCCGAGCATTACGGCCTGCGGTGGCTGGGCGCGCCCCTGGGTGAGGAAGGACGGATGTTCATCGAGGCCCTGGTCATGCTGGGCAACCGGAAGAGCGACCTGAGCGAGCAGTCCCGCAGGATCCTGGACAGGATCACGTCACCGCGTCACGTGCAGGTGTTCGTGAGCATGACCTGCCCCTACTGTCCCCAGCAGGCCATGAACGTGCTGAAAGCCGTAGTCGCGCGGCCGGACCTGATCACGCTCGACATCGTGGATGTCCAGGCCAATCCCGAACTGACCGATCGCTACTCGGCCTACAGCACACCCATGACCTTCGCCAACGATAAGCTCATCGGTAAAGGGGCCCAACCGGAGGAACTGTTCCTGACCTCATTGGAAAAACTGGAGGAACAGGCCATCTTCATCCCCGACGTGGATGCGAAAGAGATCGAGACCGACCTGCTGATCATCGGGGGAGGCCCGGCCGGCCTGAGCGCCGGGATCTACGCGGCCCGGGCCGGCCTGAACGCAGCCATCCTGGAGCGGGGTGTGCTGGGCGGCCTGATCGCCACCACTCCCGAAGTGGAGAACTATCCGGGAATCTCACACATGAGCGGTAAGACCTTGGTGGAGATCATGGTGGCCCACGCCCTGGAGTACTGCCAGATCTTTCCGGGCGAGGCCGCGCTCCACATTGCCATGGGCGAGCGCCTCGAGATCCAGACCACCCGGCGGCGCTTTCGCAGCAAGGTCGTGCTGCTGGCCACGGGCGCCGACCACAAGCATCTCAACATACCGGGCGAAGAGCGGCTGGGCGGCCGCGGCGTCAGCTACTGCGCCACCTGCGACGGTCCCCAGTTCAGGGACAAGAAGGTCATCATGGTTGGTGGGGGCAACGGCGCGATCACCGAGGCCCTCCACCTCAAGAACATCGATGTGGACATCACCATCGTCCACCGCAGGGACAAGCTGCGGGCCCAGGAGCATCTGGCCAAGAAACTGTCCGCCGATAAGATCCCGGTGCTCTGGAACACCGAGGTCAAAGAGATCCGCGGCGATAAACGCGTGGAGGAAGTCCTGCTGGTCGACAACCAAACGGGTGAGACATCCACCATGCCGGTCGATGGGATCTTCATCTCCATCGGGTACCTGCCGGAGGTCGAGCTGGCCCAGCAGGCCGGCGTCGAGCTCACGCCCGAAGGATACATCAAGAGCGACCGGCGGCACCACACCAGCGTCCCGGGCATCTACGCGGCCGGCGACGTGGAAGGCCAGTTCAAGCAGATAGTGACCGCCGCCGCCTACGGTTCCGAGGCGGCCATGGCCATCTTCGAGGACCTGGTCAATCCCTACTGGACAACCAAATAGGGGCCAGGGAATATATCGGGGCCCTCAAGGGTCTAATCCTTTGGAAGAGACGTGCTCCAAGGACAGACCCTAAACTGCTATTGGCCACGAGCGAGGACCAAACTGGACGACACGAGCCTGATCAAAAAAATCCTAGGCGGGGACAGGAACGCCTTTAAGGAGCTTATAGAAAAATATGAGTCACGGGTGGCGGCGACCGTGATCGGCATGCTGGGGCCGGGCCCGGAGGCCGAGGACATCGGGCAGGAGACATTCATCCGGTTCTACCGGGCCCTGGGCGGTTTCCGGGGCGAATCCTCGGTCGGGACCTATGTCACCCGCATCGCCATCAACCTCTGCCTCAACGAGATCAAGCGCAGGGGGCGGCGGCGCACGCTGTATGTACCCGATGGAGAGAAGAAGCTGGAATCACTGGCGCACAACCCCGGGACCGAGCACCGGGATGAAATGTCGCGCCTGGCCAACCTGGGGCTGCAGCGCCTGGATCCCAAATTCCGGGCCGTGATCGTGCTCCGGCTGATCCACGGATACACCACGCGGGAAACCGCCAGGATTCTCAGGCTACCCGAGGGCACTGTGCTCTCGCGGTTGGCCCGGGGCCAGCATAAGCTGAAGGAGATCCTGGCTCCATTATATAAGGATGAACAGCTTATATCGAGGGATGGACCATGAGTAAGACAATTTTACGGCTCCTCTACCGGTCATTCGAGGGCCGGATGAGTGAAAATGAACGAACAAGCCTGGAAGAGGCCCTGGAGCGGTCGCCGGAACTCCGGGCGGAAAAGGAAAGGATCCGGCAGCAAAGGGAGTTGCTGTCTGAGGGAGCGGCGGGCTCCTTCGGGCCGGGTTTTTCAGATCGGGTGATGGGGCGGCTGGATGCCTCTGCAGCCAGCTCCAACGGCTGGGAGCTGTTCTATGCGACCCTGCTCACCCTGTTCCGCCGCTTCGCCATCGCCGGCGCGGTGGCCCTGCTGCTGCTCCTGACCTACAACCTGAGGCTCGGCGACAAGCTTTCTTCGGAGGAGATCTTCTTCGCTTCGGATGCCACCTATGAAGAGCTGAAGCAGCTGCCTTTATTCTAATGGAGACGAAACCATGAGTGTCAAAGCCAAGACCACAATCATCATCGTTCTAACCCTCTTTATCGGAGTTGCCATCGGTGCCATGCTCAACCGCGCCCTCCTGCACCGGCGGATCGCCAGGACAATCGCCTGGGGGAATCCGGCCGCCATGACCGCCAACCTGGAGCGGCTGCTGTCCCCGACGGATGAACAGTCCAAGGAGATCCGTAGGATCCTGGAAGAGCATGGCGCCGTGCTTCTCAAGATAAGGAAAGACTCGATGCAGGAAACCATGGTGGTCATGCAGTCGCTGGAAGCCGCCCTCGATCCCATCCTGACCCCGGAGCAGAAACGAAGCTTGAGCAGGAGGGATTTCGGCCCGCGCGCATTCGGTAAACCCGGCCAGGGATTGCCGCCCGGTCGACGGCCGGAGCGCCGCGGCTCAGAGGAACTGGAGCGCCTGGCTGAGCGGCTCGGCCTGACCCCTGACCAGAAAAACCAGATCGGCAGCTTACTCCAGCAGCCGGTGATGGCCTCACCCTTCGGGTGGGGTTCCCGGGACATCGAGGGCATGCTCCTCCGGTGGGCAAATCGGCAGGAACAGCTGGATCGGGCCATCAGCGGCATCCTGACAGAGGAACAAAAGCAGGAATACGCGCGGATCAAGCAGGACCGCCGGCAAAAAATTCTCGATTTGCTGGAACGATAGTCTCTGGCCCGCGTAAGCTGACCACCCGCCCCCCTTACAACCTCTCCTCGTATCCAGTATGACACCATCCAGGGATCATGTCGGATTCCCAACCCGGGAATAAATGATCTTGGGGAACGGTCTAACCGGGTGAAATGCAGAGATCACAAATTTAAAAAAGGGAGAACAGAGATGAAAAAAACAACACTGGCGTTGTTAGTGGTTGCCGGTCTGCTGGCATTCACGGGCACCGTGTTGGCTTCTTCCCAGATGGGACAGAGGGAGCGCGGTTTCACATCCCAACGGCCCCGCATGGGTCATATTCAGGAAAGGGGCATTATCCGGCCTCGTTCGGCTGGGCTGCTCATGGTCCTCAAAGCGAGACAAGAGGAACTGAACATAACGAACGAACAGCTCGACAAGATCAAGGACCTGACCCTCAAGACGGAAGAGAAGAGGGTGGAGCAGCAAAACGCCTTGAACAGCCGGCGGTTGGAGCAGAAGAAACTCATGATGGACAGAGAAAACCTGGACTACCATCAACTCAAGGCTTTGCTGCTGAAGAACTCGGAAAGCAAGCTGGATCTGATGATCGATC
>JAUXEH010000105.1 GCA_030620655.1 Candidatus Aminicenantota bacterium
AATCCGCGTCCAGGCTGGCGCTGAAGACCCAGAAATTCCAGGCGTCTTTGACATCCGTGGGCTTGAGCTTGACCCGTTCGATGAAGTCCAGGTTGATCAGTTCGCAGATGGGTGTATTCAACAGGTAGGGATAGAGACCCCGCTTCAGGACCGTCACCTGGCCTTTGCGAATATCATCGCGGGTATCGGTGGGGCTCGAGGCATATACGAGGTTGAAGTTCAGGCCGTCGAACTCCCTCAAGCCGATGAACGCGAAGGTGTACTCACGGCCGCCGCTGCCAGTGCCCTGGTCGGTGACGAGGACGTGGATGTCGGCGTCCTTACGGTCCCGGACGTAGTTGATGTAGGTGATCTCCTCCCGGAAGTAGTCGCGGTCGCAGCCCCGGCAGTCTATGAAGACACGGGGCGCCTGCGCCTTGAGCTCTTCCAGCCGGGAGGACTGGTCTGGTTCCTGCTGCGCAAAAACAAAGGGGAAGAGCATTAACAATGCTGTAGCGAGTAAAATAACTCTTTTCATGTGTGGTCTCCTTCCGGAAGTCCCAGCATAAGGGATTATTATAGGAGATGAACATTAATAACACGTGAAAATAGGATTAAAATCCTTTAACCTGAATTATTCATAATAGCTGCCGACACTTCCAATACATGAAACGTTCTTTTCTAATGTCGGCAGCTTTTATGGATAATTCAGGGTTATGAACAAGGGTAAAGACAGAGAGGGAACCAAGTGTGGTGAAAATCCGTACTATAGAAAAAGACAAGAATTCCAGCTTAGGAAAGGTGCCGGATGAGAAAAAGACCGTTCGCACTCGTATTGGTCCTTTTTATCCTCGGAATGAGCTTCCCCGTTTTGGCTCAAGAGAGTGAGGAGGACGAAGAGATCCGAGAGGCCGGGAAGAAGTATGTGGTCAACCTCTCCCTCTATTATCCCATCAGCATCAACCAGAGCAAACATGACCAGGTCAACATCAACCTCGGCCTGGTCTACAGCCATGTCGGCTACGTCAACGGGCTGGACCTGGCCCTTTTAGGCTCGGCCATAGAACACAGGCTGAACGGATTCCAGCTCTGCGGGCTGGCTGGAGTGGTGGGCGAATCAGGGGTCGGTATCCAGATCGCCGGGCTGGCCACGGTCGCAGGGGAAAGCTTCACAGGCCTTCAGGCCTCGCTGCTGGCCAACGTGGTGGGTGAGTCGGGCCAGGTCCTGCAGGTGTCCGGCCTGGCCAACGTCGTCGGGCAAAGAGGTACAGTCGGCCAGGTGTGCGCCTTGTTCAACGTGGTCGGCGAGGGATTTACCGGCGTCCAGATCGCCGGCGGCTTCAATGTGGGCGGAGGCCCGAGCTCGGGACTGCAGGCTGTGGGCTTGTTCAACGTGGTGGGAGAGACCTTCGAGGGGATCCAGTTGGGCGGCCTGTTCAATGTCGTGGCTGAAGAATTCGGCGGCGTCCAAGCCGTCGGCCTGTTCAATGTGGCGGGGGACAGCTGCACAGGCGGCCAGATCGCAGGATTGTTCAACGTGACTGCAGACGAGCTGAGGGGCGTTCAAGTCGGGAGCTTCAACTTCGCGGTCCACCAGAAGGGACTGCAGGTCGGTGTGGCCAACGGCAGCGTAGACAACGATGGTGTCCAGATCGGCCTGGTGAATTACTGCAAAGAGGACAACAACGGCGTTCCCATAGGCGCCGTGAACATCGCGCGCAACGGCCGGATCAAGGGCATTGCCTGGGGTGGGAACGGCGTGGCTGTGACGGGAGGCGTCAAATTCGAGGTCGGCCGTTACTACTCCATCGTGTCCCTGGGCTTGTACAACGTCGAGGACAAGATCAGCGAATCCCTGTCCTATGGGATGCACTACGGCCTCATGTTTCCTGTGGGCAAGCTGAGCCTCAATCCGGACGTAGGCTACCGCTACCGGGACAACACACCACTTTTCAGCAACCCAAAAGACCGGCCCGACCAGCACATCCTGGAGTTCCGTCTGTCGCTGAGGGCCCCACTCTCGGAGCGGATGGCGCTGTTCGTGGGCTCGGGTCTCGGCCACAGCTTCGACGCCGGCGCCAACATCGACACGGGCAACACTTATCCACTGCTCTTCGCCGGCCTCGAGTTCTTTTAGCCTGCACATTCGGGGACAGACCATGAAATATGTTGATATATAACAAGATACCCAGCAAATCTTCGGAAAAAGCAAGCTTAGAAGCTGGAATACGCCACTAGATCAGCACTCTAAGGAAAAATCCAAGACAAATTCGCTGAGCAGGAGCGGATCTTTTCAAGCAGCATTACGTATAAGAAGGTAAAGGAGGCCGACATGACAAACGGCAAAAGATATTTATTGAAAACAGCATTGGCGGGCCTGATGTGCCTAAGCTTGGGCCTGAGCGCCGCAGCCCTCGACCCAAGCATCATCCAGGACAAGAAGGTCGATCCCGAGGTGCTGGAGCAGATCGCCGGCGACTACGAGTTCGAATACCAGGGGCAGTACATGGTGTTCGTGTTCACGGTGGAAGAAGGGAACCTGATGGGGGCCCCAGAAAACGAGACCCCGGATACCTTGGAGCCCATGGCAGACAAAGAAACGACATTTTTGGGATACTCACCCGAAGGGGCCGAATATCAGTTCGCATTCAAGAAAGACGCGGATGGGAAGTACACCATCTGTGTGGTCAACATCCCGGCCATGGGGATCGAAGTAGAGGGCTTTCGGGTCAAATAGCTTATTTCTCCGAATAATCGTAAAAATATTCTTGACCGGTCAAACTATTTATCCTATTTTTCGTACATATGAGTGACGGGAGGCCCCATGAAAGATCTCACACTGACCGAAGAGATGTTTTTGCTGGCGGTATGGAAGCTCAAGGATGACGCCTACGGCGTGACCATCCGCCAGCATGTTTCCGAAGAGACCGGCCGGACCTATCCCTACGGCACCTTGTACAGCGCCCTGGATAAGCTGGCCCGGAAAGGCTTTCTGGCCAGATCTACCGGGGATCCCAGCCCGGAACGCGGGGGCCGCAGGAAATACTTTTATCACATCACGGGTCAGGGCATCGAAGCGCTGAGGGCCGCTATGGAGCTGAAGCGGCTGCTGTGGGATCCGGACACCGAGATGGCATTGAGCAAGAGCTGAGAGCACATGACGAAACAGGGTAAGAAACCGCCGCGATCTGCCGAGAGGCTCCTCGCCTGCCTGGTCGACAGGAGGGCCAATCCAGCCATCCTCGGCGATCTGGAGGAGGAATTCTCGGCCACGGCCGAATCCCGGGGGGAGACCCATGCCCTCCTCTGGTACTGGAAGCTCATCCTCATCTCTCTCCCCTCCTTTGTTCGAAATCGAATGTACTGGAGTGTGACCATGTTCAGGAATTATTTCAAGATCGCTTTCAGGAACATCCACCGGAACAGGCTTTTCGCGGTAATAAACCTCCTGGGGCTGGCCGTGGGCATGGCCTGTTTCATCCTGATCGCCCTGTGGGTGCAGGACGAGTTGAATTTCGACGGATTCCACGCCAACAAGGACCACCTCTTCCTGCTCACCATAGAACATCTCAACGGGACGCTCGACCCCAACGTCCCCTATGCCCTGACTCCCGTGCTGGCCGCTGAATATCCCGAGATCCGGGATTACACCCGCATCTATGAGCTGGGACAGACAACCTGTTCCTTTGCCTATCACCCGGAAGACGGGCAGCGCCTGATGTTTTACGAAGACTCCATGAACCTCGTGGACCGCTCCTTTTTCATCATGTTCTCCTTTCCGTTCGTACACGGCGATCCCGCATCCGCTCTGGAGAACGCCAACTCGCTGGTGATAAGAGAAGAGGTCGCCAAAAAGTATTTTGGAGATGATAATCCCCTCGGCAAGAAACTGACCTTCAACGGCCGCCAGGACCTGATCGTGACCGGGGTCGTTCGTATGCCCCCCAATTCCCACCTCCAGCTGAACTTTATCGCCCCCCTTAAAAACGACCAGGCGGAGGACTGGAACTGGCGGGATCCCTCCTACATATTGCTGGACCCCAAGACTTCTCCTGAAGGTTTCAGGGAAAAGATCGCATCTTCCCTGAACGAGAACTGGCCTCACACCATGACCGACACCTTCAAGGTCGGTATCCTGCCCATGGAAAAGGTCCACCTCGGATTCGGGCGCATGACCTACGTCTACCTCTTCTCCGTCATCGCCGTCTTCATCCTGCTAATCGCCTGCATCAACTACATGAACCTGGCCACGGCCAGCTCCGGAAAACGATCCCGCGAGGTGGGTCTGCGCAAGGTGGTAGGGGCCGGCCGCGGCCAGCTGATCCATCAGTTCCTGGGAGAATCCATCCTCATGTCTGCCCTGGCCTTCGCATTCTCTCTATTTCTGGTCAAGCTCTCCCTTCCCGTGCTCAACAACCTGACGGTCAAGCATCTTTCCCTGTTCAGTGGCGCGAATCCCTCCCTGTATGTCTTTCTGCTCGGATTGATCCTCGTGGTTGGGATCCTGGCCGGCAGCTATCCTGCCCTCTTCCTCACTTCCAGCAAGCCCATTGACACCCTGCGGGCGGCCCTCAATTTCAGGTCCAACCGGTCGGTATTCCGCGTTGTCTCGGTCATGGGGCAGTTCACGATCTCGATAATGCTCATCACAGGCACGCTGGTGGTCTTCAAGCAGATGCAGTACGTTCGGAACAGGCCTCTGGGCCTTAACACGGACCAGGTCCTGAAGATCCGAAGCAATCCCTCCCTGCTGCGCCGATTCAACAGCTTCAAGCAGGAACTGCTCAGCGATCCCCGCATCTCCAGCGTGACGCGGGGCCAGGCCGTGCCCTACGACGAGGACTACAAGACCGGAGGGCTGGAGTGGGACGGAAAGGATCCGGGGATGAATACCCTTGTCCGGTACTCCATCACGGACTTTGACTTCATCGAAACCTTCGGGATCGAGATTATCGAAGGCCGCAGCTTCTCGCAGGATTACACCGGGGACCGCAGCAATTTCATCATCAATCAGAAGGCCGCCGAGTACATGGGCCTGACCACCCCCGTAGGGCAGCACATCACGTTCTGGGGAATCGAGGGACAGATCATCGGTGTGGTCAAGAACTTCCATCACGTGTCCCTTCATCGGGAGATCATGCCCCATGTTTTCTGCATCAATCCCCGATTCTACTCCAACTGGATCAAGTATGTGTTCGTCAAGATTGCGGCTGAAAATATTCCGGCCACCATCAGGCATATAGAGGCAGCATCCCTGGAGCTGGCCCCGGAGTATCCCTTTGATTACTCCTTCCTGGACCAGGGAGTGGCCGCCATGTACGAAGCCGAACAGAGGCTGGGAAAGATCTTCATCTATTTCGCGTTCCTGGCCATCTTCATCTCCTGTCTGGGTATCCTGGGGCTCTCGGCCTTCACAGCCGAGCAGCGCACCAAGGAGATCGGCATCCGCAAAATCCTTGGCTCATCATCTTCGGGGATCGTAGTCCTGCTGTCCAGGCAATTCGCCCGCTGGGTGCTGCTGGCGAATGTCATTGCCTGGCCCCTCGCCTATTATGCCATGCACAAGTGGCTGCAGGATTTCGCCTACCGGACCGGCTTGAGCTTTTACGTGTTTTTGCTGGCCGGGATCCTGTCATTCCTGACCGCAGCCCTCCCGGTTGTCATCCTGTCACTCAAAGCCGCCAATTCCGATCCCGTGGAGTCTCTGCGTTACGAATAACCATATTACGGATCGGAAGCATGTCCAAAACCGTGTTGATTCTTAGATCAGTCGGGTAAGCTGATAAGGAAGCCGTCCGGAGGCGAGCGGGCATGGTTCCTCGAAGAGGAGAGCGAGCCGAGGAATTAGGTGAGATCCCTCGCTGGGGGAAATCACCGGGCTGACGTCTCAGTTTGCCCGACTGTTTCTTTATCATGGTTTTGGAAACGACAAGTCGAGGCTCTAAGAGTTTGACCCGGCGCGGGATGGTGTGTATGATGTTGCTAACGACTTCTGGCCATTACGACTCTCGGGAATTCTCATGGTTGGCTCAGGGAAAGCAAACACACGATACATTCTGCCAGAATCCCTGAATTTTCGGCAGATTCAGAAAGAGATTTCCCGAAGCCATACTCTCCATCGAGAAAAAGTATCCGCTTCTGCATACACTCTCTACGACACCTTCGACTGGCGCCTTTACAGAAAACAACAGACCCTGGTACGGGACAGAGACCTGATCGGTCTCACAGACCTCGAACTGACGCATCCATCTTCACAGGCTGAGTGGACGAAGCAGAGGCCGCCGAGGTTCTGGTGGGATCTCCCGGAAGGCGATCTGCGCAGCCGGCTTCAGGCGCTGCTCGATGTCAGGGCACTGCTGCCGCTCATGTCCGTGACCAGGCAGCGGCGCGGGCTGCGGATTCTGAACCAGGACCAAAAGACAGTGCTCAAGCTCTTTTTCTGCACCTACGATGCCGAAGCCCTATCCGGGGCACAGCGAAGGGCCTTCCGCCTCGAGCTTCAGTCTGTCCTGGGCTACAGACGCGAGCTCGAGGAATTCAAGCGGCATCTCGCCGACATGGACATAGCCGTGGACAGGGAAAGCGTCAATGTCGCGCTGATGCGCCACCTGGGCCTGGAGCCGGGTGGATACTCCTCCCGATTCCTCCTCTCCCTGGATCCGGGACTCCCCTCCGGCGAAGCCGTCCGCAGGATCCTCAGGCATCTCATCGGTGTCATGATTTTGAACGAAGAGGGGGTCAAGGCCGATACGGACACGGAATTCCTGCACGATTACCGGGTCTCCGTACGGCGCATCCGGTCCGCCCTGGGGCAGATCAAAGGCGTCTTCCCCCCGGAAGAGACCGCCCGCTTCCGGGAGGCCTTCACCCGACTGGGGCAGTCGACCAACACACTCAGAGACTTGGATGTCTACCTGCTCAAGAAAGAACAGTACCGGGCCCTGCTCCCGGATCGCCTCTCCCCGGGCCTGGATGCACTCTTCGAGGATCTGGCGGCAGAACGAAAAAATAAGCGCAGGGCCGTAACCCGCTTCCTCAACCGCGCAGCGTATAGCACGACGGTGGCACAGTGGCGGGAATTTCTGGATTCCCCGGCCGAATATTCGGATGAAGAGGCGCCCAATGCCCATCGGCCGGTCTTCCAGTTGGCCTGTCAGTTCATTCTCAAGAGATACCAACAGATCATCCGCGTGGGCAGGAAGATCGGTGATGATTCGCCGGATGAGGAGCTGCACCGGCTGCGCATCAACTGCAAAAAGCTGAGGTATCTGCTGGAATTCTTTGCGTCTCTGTTTCCTGAAAAAGACATGGCTCGCCTTATCGGTCAGCTGAAAAAACTGCAGGACAACCTGGGAGACTTCAACGACCTTTTCGTCCAACAGCAGTATCTGGAAGAACACCTGAACAAACTGGTTGGGAATGAGGACAAAATCAGGCTGTCCGCGGCCGCCGTAGGGGGGCTGATCGCGAGCCTTAACCTGAAACAGCGATCCGTCCGGCGGAATTTCGAAAAGCGCTTCCAGGCCTTCAGCAGCCCCAGGAACCATGCGCTGTACGTCAGGCTGTTCGAAACACCATTATCGGGGGCAAAGGGAAAGTGAGCATCATCGCCCTCTACCACGTTAAGGGCGGGGTGGGGAAAACCGCGGCGGCTGTCAACCTCGCCTACCTGGCTGCTCAGGAAGGGTCCCCCACGCTGCTCTGCGACATGGACCCCCAGGGCTCCGCCTCTTTTTACTTCAGAATCCGGCCCTCCAAAAAGCACAGGGCCGGCAAGATGCTCCAGGGCGGCAGGAAAATCACAGCCGGCCTCAAGGGCACGGATTATGACAACCTGGATGTCCTGCCGTCCCACATCTCGTACCGCAACCTGGACATCGCCCTGGACGGCATGAAGCGCTCGAAACGGCGCCTGAAAGAGCTCCTGGCTCCATTCGAAAAGCACTACCGCTACATCTTCCTGGATGCTCCCCCCAACATCACTCTGGTCTCGGAGAACATCTTCAACGCGGCGGACCTGATCCTCGTGCCGGTCATTCCCACGACCCTGTCCGTGCTCGCACTGGATCAGCTCATCGATTTTTTCAAGGCCAAGAGCCTCGATCGGAAAAAGATCCGGGCCTTCCTCTCCATGGTGGAGCGGCGAAAGAAGATGCATTGGGAGATCCGGGAAGAAAAACTCGGTGACAAGCGCTTCCTCAAGACCACGATCCCCTATTCGGCGGTGGTGGAAAAGATGGGGATCTTCCGCGAACCCGTGGCCCGTTTCAGCGGGAATTCCACAGCCGCCCAAGCCTATGCGGAGCTGTGGCGGGAGATAAGGTCACTGGAATCCGGGAGGGATAGACGGTGAAAAGGCTGTATCTGGTGAGGCATGCCAAATCGAGCTGGAAGGATCCGGAGCTGGACGATTTTGACAGGCCTCTCAACAAGCGCGGCAAGCGGGACGCCCCCTTTATGGGGCAGAGGCTCAGCAAGGCGAACGTCCGGCCGGACCTGATCATCAGCAGCCCGGCCAAACGAGCCGCAAAAACCGCGAAGATCATCGCGGCACAGATCGCATATCCTCTGAAAAAGATCCAGTGGATCGAATCACTCTATGCCGCCGGGACCTTGATCCTGCTTCAGATTCTCCGGGAGATAGACGATTCGGTCGAGCAGGCCATGCTGGTCGGCCACAACCCGGGGCTGACCCTGCTGGCGGAGCTTCTAACCAGCGAGGCGGTCGACAACATCCCAACCTCCGGGGTGTTCGCCCTGGACCTCGACCTCGGATCCTGGACCCAAGCGGGGGAGGGAAACGGAATCCCGGTGTTTTTCGACTATCCCAAGAAGCATTCGACGGGATCCGGATAACCGTATCCCCCTTCGAACGTCTATTCGTATCTCAAGGCGTCCACGGGGTGTGCTCGAATGTCTCCCTCAGGTCCCCCAGGGCATAGTCGGAATCCCTGTTTCCTGCCGCCATCTTCAGGAACCAAACAGCCGGACGGGGGGGACACGATTCTTTCCGAAACATCGTCTTACTTTTCTTCCAGCACGGTCTTAGGAAGGTCCGCCCAGGTTTTTTTTTGCAGGGCCTTCACCTCCTGCAGGGCGTCGAATCCGGATTGAGTCAGCGTGTAATACCGCTTGCTCTTCCCTCCCCTCGACCTGGTGGGCGCTCCGATGACGGTCCGGACCAGGCCCTTTCGGGTCAGGCGGTCGAGCACATCATAGATGGC
>JAUXEH010000088.1 GCA_030620655.1 Candidatus Aminicenantota bacterium
CTGCTCGATGCCTGGTGTATGAAACCTCCCGACTTCGATCCCGGGAAGAAATACCCGCTTCTGCTCTACGTCTACGGGGAGCCGGCCGGCTCCACGGTCCAGAACCGCTGGGGTGGGCGCAACTATCTCTGGCACACCATGCTCACCCAGCAGGGATACCTGGTGATGAGCATCGACAACCGCGGCACCAACGTTCCCAGGGGCAGGGAATGGCGCAAATGCATCTACCGCCAGATCGGCATCCTGGCCTCGGCCGACCAGGCCGCAGCCCTCAGGGTAATCCTGGCCGAGCGCCCGTATGTGGATCCGGACCGTGTGGGAATCTGGGGATGGAGCGGGGGAGGGCAGATGAGCCTGAACGCCATCTTCCGCTACCCCGAGCTCTACAGCACGGCCATGGCTATCGCCTTTGTCGCCAACCAGCTCTACTACGACACGATCTATCAGGAACGGTACATGGGACTGCCCGATGACAACACGGCGGGCTACCGCGACGGCTCTCCCATCACCTTTGCCCATCGACTGCAGGGGAACCTGCTGATCGCTCACGGCACAGCCGATGACAACGTGCACTACCAGAGCTTCGAGGCCTTGACCAACGAGCTCATCAAGCACAACAAATCCTTCACCATGATGTCCTACCCCAACCGCACCCATGGGATAAGAGAGGGTGAGAACACATCCCGCCATCTCTTCGAACTCCTGACGCGATACCTGAGGGAAAATATGCCGCCCGGACCGGTAAGGAGGAAGCCATGAAGCGAGATACACTCATATGGACCGTATGCCTGGGCCTGGCCGCCCTAACCCTGACAGGCTGCGGCGGAGACAGACCGGCGTTTCCCGAAAAACCCAACATCCTCTTCATCATGACGGACGACCACGCCTCGCACGCCATAGGCGCCTACGGCAGCCGCATCAATGCCACGCCCCACATCGACCGCATCGCCACCGAGGGCATGCGTTTCGAAAACTGCTTCTGCACCAACAGCATATGCGCACCCAGCCGGGCCGTGATCCTCACGGGCCGCTACAGCCATCTCAACGGACTGCGCGACAACGCACTCCGCTTCGACGGCACCCAGCTCACGTTTCCCAAGCTGCTGCAGCAGGCCGGTTACCAGACCGCCATGATCGGCAAATGGCATCTGAAGAGCGATCCCACGGGATTCGATTACTGGAACGTCCTGCCCGGGCAGGGGAGCTATTACAATCCGGACATGATCGAGATGGGGGAGCGGAAGCGGTTCCCGGGCTACGTCACGGATTTGATCACAGACTTCGCCCTGGATTTCCTGGAGAACCGGAGGGACCCGGACAGGCCTTTCCTTGTCATGCTCCACCACAAGGCCCCCCACCGCAACTGGCAGCCGGCGATGCGTCACCTGACAATGTACGACGACACGGTTTTCCCCGAGCCCGAGACTCTATTCGACGACTACGCCACCCGCTCGGAGGCGGCCCGGGAGCAGGAGATGACCCTGCGCGACCACATGCAGCCGGTAAATGACCTCAAGATGGGGGATCCTCCGGCCCGGCTCGACGACGCGCAGAGGGCCGCGTGGGAGGCGGCCTACGGGCCCAAGCAGGAGGCGTACGCGCGAGAAAATCCCCAGGGCGATGCGCTGGTTCGCTGGAAGTACCAGCGCTACCTGGAGGACTATCTGGGCTGCATCGCCGCCGTGGACGAGAGCATCGGGCGGGTGCTGGACTATCTGGACCGGTCCGGCCTGGCCGACAGCACCCTGGTGGTCTACACCTCGGACCAGGGATTCTTCCTGGGAGACCACGGCTGGTTCGACAAACGGTTCATGTACGAGGAATCGCTGCGCATGCCGCTGCTGGTTCGCTTCCCCGGCGCTATACCCGCCGGGTCGATCAATCCCGACCTGGTCCTCAACCTGGATTTCGGCCCCACCTTCCTGGATTTGGCCGGGATCCAGGCTCCCGAGAGCATGCAGGGAGCGTCGCTGAAGGCGCTCCTTCTTGAAAGCGGGTCCGAGGCCTGGAGAAAGTCCGTATACTACCACTACTACGAGTTCCCGGCCGTGCACATGGCCAAGCGGCACTACGGAGTCCGCACGGACCGGTACAAGCTCATCCACTTCTATCATGACATCGACGCCTGGGAGCTCTATGACCTAGAGAAGGATCCGAACGAGCTCCACAACGTCTACGCGGATCCGGCCTACAGTGCACAGATGACAGAACTCAAAGAGGAGCTGGCCAGGCTGCGGGAGCAGTATGGCGATTCTGAGGAGCTGGACAGGGAGTTCCTCCGCCAGGATAAGGAGCGGCGCGCCCGGAGGTGACGGCTGCCATGGGGAGTCTGGTATGCGACAGAGATACGTGCTGATTCTGCTGCTGTGCGGGCTTGCGATTGCGTGCCGCACCGGGGTCGATTCCATGACTCTCCGGGATATGGACCCGACCACTCTTCTGTGGTACACCCATCCGGCCGATAAATGGGACAATGCCCTCCCGGTGGGCAACGGCAGGTTGGGTGCCATGGTCTACGGGCTCACAGATACGGAGAAGATCCACTTCAACGAGGAGACCTATTGGTCCGGGGGGCCCTACTCCCAGACCGTCGAGGGAGGCTATCGGGCGCTCCCGGAGATCCAGAGGCTGATCTTTGCCGGTGAATACCTCGAGGCGCATAAACTGTTCGGCCGCCACCTGATGGGTTATCCCATCGAGCAGCAAAAGTACCAGTCCTTCGGAGAGCTTACGCTGGAATTCTCTCAAGGAGCGGAGGTGTCTCACTACCGGCACCAGCTCGATCTGGACTCGGCCGTGGTCACCACACGCTACGAACAGGGCGGTGTGTCCTATACACGGGAGGTGTTTGTCACACCCGTCGACCAGGCGGTCGTGATCAGGCTGACGGCCTCGCAGCCCGGCAGCCTATCTTTTACGGCCAGGCTGCGTGCGTTTCGGAACAACGCCCATTCCAATTATGCCACGGACTACTACCGGATGGATGGCTTGGGAGACGACGGGCTGGTGATCACGGGAAAATCCGCGGACTACCTGGGGGTTGCGGGCCGCCTCCGCTACGAGGGCCGGCTGCAAGCCGTTTCCGAGGGTGGACGCGTGCGAGTGGAGGGAACCGACCTTATCGTGGCCGACGCCGATGCCGTGACCCTCTACATAGCTGCGGCCACCAGCTTTGTCGACTACCGGGACGTGAGCGCCGATCCGCATGAGAGTGTGGACACGGTCCTGTTGGCCCTCGAGGGAAGGGCGTACTCCGATGTCAAAGCGGATCACGTGCGGGAACATCGGCGCCTCTTCGGGCGGGTCTCCCTGGATCTGGGATCGACGCGGACATCCTACTTGCCCACCGATGAGCGCCTGGAACGCTTCGACGGCACCAACGATCCCAACCTGGCGGCACTGTGTCTCCAGTTCGGGCGCTACCTGCTGATCTCTTCTTCCCGACCCGGGACCCAGCCGGCCAACCTGCAGGGGATCTGGAACGAGGACATGAATCCCTCCTGGGACTCCAAGTACACCACCAACATCAACACGGAGATGAATTACTGGCCGGCCGAGGTGGGCAACCTCTCGGAATGCGCGGAACCCCTGTTCGCGATGATCCGTGAGCTGACAGACCAGGGCAGCGATGTCGCCCGAGAGCACTATGGAGCCCAGGGCTGGGTATTCCATCAGAACACGGACATCTGGCGCGTTGCCGCTCCCATGGACGGCCCGGACTGGGGGACCTTCACGGCCGGCGGGGCCTGGCTCTGCACCCACCTGTGGGAACACTACCTGTTCACAGAAGACAGGGCCTTCCTGAAAGATGCGTATCCCATCCTTAGGGGCTGTGCGCAATTTTTCCTGGATTTCCTGGTCGAGCACCCGCGTTATGGATGGCTGGTGACCAATCCCTCCACCTCGCCCGAGAATTTCCCGGGCTGGCCGGGAAACGATCCCTTCCTGGACGAGACGTGCGATTACCTGACACCGGGGACCACGATCTGTGGCGGCTCCACCATCGACATGCAGCTCCTGGGCGATCTCTTCGGATACGTAGCCGAGGCGGCCTCGGTCCTGGAGACCGACCCGGAATTTGCCCGCACGATCCTGGAAGCCCGGGAGCGGCTGGCTCCCATGCGGATCGGCAAAAACGGAGACCTTCAGGAGTGGATTGAGGACTGGCCCCAGAAAGAGGGCAGCCATCGTCACATCTCCCACCTCTATGGGCTGTATCCGGGCCATCAGATCTCGGCCCGGACCACGCCGGATCTGGCAGAGGGGTGCAGGGTCGTACTCGAACAGCGCGGCCTGAGGGGAAACGGCTGGGCATCCGCCTGGAAGATGGCCTGCTGGGCCCGCCTCTATGACCCGGACAAGGCCCTGGCCAACTTCGATTACTACATCCACCACTATACCTACCAGAACTTGTTCAGCATCTGTTCCCGGGCCCTGCAGGTGGACGGCACATTCGGGATTTCTGCAGCCGTGGCCGAGCTGCTGCTCCAGTCGCACGAACGGGAGCTCCACCTGCTGCCGGCACTGCCGGGACTCTGGCCGGCCGGAGAGGTCAAGGGCTTGAGAGCCAGGGGCGGCTTCGAGGTGGATATGCTCTGGGAGAACGGCCGGTTGAGCCGTGCAACTCTTAGGTCCTCGCTGGGAAACACCTGCCGGATCCGCATCGCGGGGCCGGTTTCCGTCTTCAGCCAAGGGACCGAGGTTTCAGTCAGGCAGCCGGAGGAGGGAGTCGTGGAGTTTGAGACACAGATGGGATCTGATTACGAGCTGAGGGGCCGGTGACAGCCTTCGCTCCCAAAAATAAGGGGATGTGACATCTAAGCATGAATCGATATCCAACAGGAGGGAATCCATGAGTTTCATGAATCCGAGAAACGCGGCTTTAACTCCCTTGATGTTCATGGCGGGGCTTTTGCTTCTGTCCGGGCCGCTTCAGGCCGAGATCAAGATCCCTGCGGTCATTGGGTCACACATGGTGATCCAGCAGAACAGCCCCATCACGCTCTGGGGATGGGCGGGCGCCGGTGAATCCGTCACCGTCCGATTTAAGGGACAGACGGTCACCTCGGACGCCGGCGCGCAGGGATTCTGGCGGGTCAGGCTCGAGCCGGTAACAGCGGACGCCGACCCGTCGTCCATGACCATAAGCGGCAGCCGGAGTCCTGCCGTCACCCTGGTGGACATCCTGGTCGGGGAGGTCTGGCTCTGTTCCGGGCAGTCAAACATGGCCTGGACCATGAACCGCACCCACACTCCCACGCCTGAGATCCTGAGGGCCCGATTCCCCCGGATCCGGCTGTTCCAGGTCCCGCGCCGGGCTGCCGCCGACCCGCAGCGCGATGTGGATGCAGCCTGGGCTGCATGTTCGCCGACCACGGTGCGCGATTTTTCCGCCGTGGGGTATTATTTCGGACTGGAGATCCATAGGGCTTTAGGTGTTCCTGTGGGGCTCATCGATTCCACCTGGGGAGGCACTCGCATCGAGCCCTGGACCCCGCCTGTCGGCTTCCAGGCAGTGAGCGAGCTGGCAGGTGTGCTGGAGGATACCCGCAGGCTCCGGACTGAATATCGTGAGACCCTGCCTGCGGCTCTAAGCGAATGGGAGGCATGGAGGGAGGCGGCGGCAGAGGCGCTGGCCACTGACGGCACCCTGCCGGAGGCGCCCGAGCGGCCCCGGCACCCCCTATCCAATCAGCAGCAGCCGACGGCCCTGTACAACGGGATGATCCACCCGCTGGTCCCGTTCGCTATCCAGGGGGCGATCTGGTACCAGGGCGAAGCCAACCGCGACGACGGCCTGCTATATCAGGCCAAGATGGAAGCCCTGATCCGCGGCTGGCGGGATGTTTGGTCAAAGCAGGACCTGTCTTTCTTCTATGTGCAGCTGGCTCCCTTCAATTACGCCTTCAACTGGCAGGATACCGGCGGCGATGTGCCTGACTTCTATCGTCTGCCCCTGATATGGGAGGCGCAGAGGAAAACGCTGTCCCTCCCCCACACCGGCATGGCCGTGGTCACGGACATCACGAACCTGAACGACATCCATCCTAGGAACAAAAAAGAGGTCGGCCGTCGTCTTTCGCTGTGGGCCCAGGCCCGGACCTACGGGCGGAAAACCCTGGTTTATTCGGGACCCCTCTACCGGTCCATGGAGGTGGTGGGCGATCGTATCCGGCTGAGGTTCGACCACGTGGGCGGCGGACTGATCAGCATGGACGGGCAGCCGCTCAGCTGGTTCGAGATCGCCGGGCCGGACCGGATATTCTACAAAGCGAAGGCCGAGATCCGGGGGAGCAATGTGGTGGTCTGGAGCCCGCGTGTGCAGGCGCCGTCAGCGGTACGCATGGGATGGCACCAGCTGGCCGTGCCAAACCTGGGGAACCGGGAGGGCCTGCCGGCTTCCTCCTTCAGAAGCCGGCGACCACCCCCTCATTGACCCCTCTATCTATGGATTTACTTTTTGAATTGACATAAACTAAACTGGCCGGGAAAACAGACAAGGGAGACAAGGATGTGTGAAAGCACAAAGATCACCCGCAGGGATTTCGTGAAAAAGACGGTCGCGGCCGCAGCGGCCCTGACCATCGTCCCCCGTGCCGTCCTGGGGGGACAGGGCTTCACTGCGCCTTCCGACGAGCTGACCAATGCGGTCATCGGTGTGGGAGGCATGGGGCGCGGGCACCTCCGCTATGAGGGGGCGCGGCTGCTGGCGGTGTGCGATGTTGACAGGCACCACCTGGCACAGGCTCTGGAGATGGCAGGGCCCGGGGTCAAGGGCTACACCGATTTCCGCGAGGTCCTGGAACGCCCCGACATCGACATCGTCCACATACCCACGCCGCCTCAATGGCATGCCCTCATCTCCATCGCCGCAGCCGAAGCGGGCAAGGACATCTGGTGCGAAAAACCCATGACGCGGACCATCGGAGAGGGACAGAAGGTCGTGGATGCGGTCCGTCGCAACGGCCGGATTTTCCGCATCAACACCTGGTTCCGCTTCCGGAGCATATACTACGGCTTCGGCACCCCGGTCAAGCCCATCAAGAAGGTGGTCGAGAGCGGTCTCCTGGGCTGGCCCCTGACAGCGACCGTGAGTGGTGTCACGGGCTTCAACTGGAAGTTCTACTGGAGCGGGAAGACTTTCCTGCCCCCGCAGGTCGTACCCCGAGAACTGGACTATGACATGTGGCTGGGGCCGGCGCCCTACAAACCCTACCACCCGCACCGGGTCCACGGGACCTTCCGCGGGTATTGGGACTATGACGGCGGAGGCCTGGGCGACATGGGCATGCATTACCTGGACCCGGTCCAGTATCTCTTGGACAAGGACCACACCAGCCCCGTCCGGATCGAGGCTGACTGCCCCCAGCAGCACCCCGATGCCTGCACCAGTTGGCGCCGGATCGAGCTGACCTACGAAGACGGCTGCAGGATCGTCCTGGACGGGGAGAACCGGGATAAACGGGCGCCTTTCCTCCAGGGTCCCGGTGGCAGCCTGTACAGGGGGATGCGGTCCGACATTCCCGGCCTCGAGAAGAAGCTGCCGTCGCTTCCTGACCCGGTGCCGCAGATGACGGATTTTCACCGTGCGGTCCGCACCCGGACCAAATTCGCCCTGAACGAACAGAACGCGCATCGCTCCTGCACCCTGGTGAATCTCGCTAAGATCGCCGTGCGCCTGGGCCGTCCGCTGAAATTCGACCCGGAAAAACAGCGTTTTCTGGGAGACCAGGAAGCCAACCGGCTCATCCACCAGCCCATGCGGGCTCCATGGCACATGTGAAGCGCAGAGGAGTCAAGGTGACCAGACCACATACACCCCGATCCGTGCAATTGGCCGTGACCCTGTTGATGCTTTTAGGGATGCTTTTCGGTCTGCCCGAAGAGGGCCGGGCGCAGCGAGCTTCCATCGAGCAGAAAGCGGCCGAGATCGTTGCCCGGTTCCCGGCGGAGAACGCCGGGGAGCGGGACCATGCAGCCGAAGAGCTGATAGGGCTGGGTTCCAAGGGGATCCTGGCGGCCTGCCGCATGCTGGTCCCCCCCGGGGAAAGCGACGACTCCCGGGTCCGCTTCGCGTTACACGGTGTGACTATGTATGTCAACCGCGCCGGCCTGGGCTCTGAGAGGGCCCTCTACACACGATCCCTGCTCAAAGCCCTGGAGCGGGAGCGGGAAAGAGAGGTCGAGGCCTTCCTGATACGCCAGCTCCAGCTTACGGCAGGAGACGAGGCTGTCAAGCCGCTCTCGCGCTATCTAAAGGGGCCACGGCTGTGCGATCCGGCCGCCCAGGCCCTGCTGGCCATCGGCACACCCAAGGCGGAAAAGGCGATGCGCAAGGCTCTGAAGGGCGCCTCGGGGGATCGGCGCATTGTTCTGGTCCGGGCCCTGGGAGAGATGCGGAGCCGGGAAGCCGTCGCCCTGATCATGCCCCTTGCCTATGCCGAGGAGGGCCGGCTGCGACAAGTGGCGCTCTTCGCCCTGGCCAACATCGGGGATCACGCCGCCGAGGAGGCGCTGGTCCGATACCCCCTGATCGCCACACCCTATGAGCGCGGCCAGGCCCCTTCGCTCCTGCTGCTTTACGCCCGGCGGCTAGCGGAGGCGGGTTTCAAGAAGGAATCAGCGCGTTTCTGTCACCAGCTCATCAACAGCTACACGGCGCCTCAGGAGAGCCAGGTCCCCTGCACCGCACTGACCATCCTGGTGGACACCCTGGGAGAGACTGCCCTGGGAGACATCCTGCGGGCCATGGACAGCCCGCTCAAGGATGTCCGGGGCCAGGCACTAGAGCTGGCGCTGACCATGCCCGGAGAGGCCGTGACCGCCATCTGGCTGAACGAGACCAAGGGAAAGGACGCTGAGGTTCTGGCGGAGATCATCGCCATGCTGGGGTTGCGAGGAGACAGGACGGCCCTTGGCCTGGTAAGAAAAAACCTGACGTCTTCGGACCCCGGCGTCCGGACCGCCTCCGTGACAGCCGCCGCGCGCCTGGGAGGCGGTGAGGTCCTCCCGGACATCTGGCCGCTCCTCGACTCCGGGGGCGAGGCCGAGATCGCCGCGATCCGGGACGTGCTGCTGGGCCTTCCCGCGGACCAGGTGATCCCGGAAGCCGCCTCCCGCCTGGACTTTGTTCCCCCCCCAGCTCAGAAGGTCCTGATCGAGGTCCTGGCGGAGCGGCGGGCCGGGGCCAGCTTCGGACAGGTCCTTGCCCTGGCCCGGAGCGAAGACGACGCTCTGCGCAAAGCCGCACTCACGGCCCTGGAGAGGCTGGCTGGGGCGGAGGATGTGGACCGGATGCTCGAACTGCTGTTGGGTGCCGGCCGACGCAGCGAGATCCCGCTTATACAGAATGCCCTGGTGGCGGCGGCCCTGCAGGTCCCGGATCCTCAGCGATGCGCCGACCGGATCCTGGAGGTTTACGATGAGAGCTCCGAGTCCCTGCGCCCCGATCTCCTGAGGCCGCTGGCGCGCATCGGGGGGGATGCGGCGTTCCAACTGGTCCTCCGGGAGACGCGGAATACCGGCAGCGGCCGGATTCGGACCGCGGCCCTGTATGCGTTGACCCAGTGGCCGGATATGCAGGCGGCGGACGAGCTTCTTGCCGTGTGCCGGAGCGCCGAACTCCGCCGGTACCTGTACCAGGCCCTCCAAGGGTACGTCAGGCTGGTGAGGGATGCGGACATCCCGCCTGAGGAAAAGGCGGTCATGCTGGAGGAAACCCTGGAGCTTACGCTCGGCACGCAGGAGAAGAATCTGATCATCTCGGGGCTGGGATCGGTCAAGTCAGTGGCGGGGCTAGAGCTCGCGTCGCGTTTCCTGGACGATCCTGAGGTCAGGGGGCGGGCCGCGCGCATCATGCAGCGGATCGCCCTTCCCGAGGCGGGCGCCGAAGGGCTGACAGGCGCTGAGGTCGTCTCCTTCCTGAGGCAGGCCGAGCTGTTCATTGCGGACGAACATGAGCGGCGGCGCATCGACAGCCACATCATGACAATCATGGAAAACGAGGGATTTACCCCCCTCTTCAACGGCGAAGACCTATCCGGCTGGATGGGCGATACCCAGGGCTATGCGGCCGAAGACGGGAAGATCGTGATCCATCCCGACCGCGGAAGCGGCAGCTTGTACACGGAGAAGGAGTTCGCAGATTTTATCCTCCGCTTC
>JAUXEH010000392.1 GCA_030620655.1 Candidatus Aminicenantota bacterium
GGAGGGGGGGGGCGCTGGGGGGGGGCGAACGGGAGCTCATATTCCCCCCCTCGGCATGGGGTGGTTGGGCTCATATCCCTCCGATCTGCATGGGGTGGTTGGGTGGGTCTTCCAGATCGGAGGGATATGAGCCCAACCTCATGCAAGGCGGCGGAGGCGAAGCCAGAAGCCAAAACCCAGGAACACCAGGAAATTCAGGGTCGCCACAGACCCCGCCATAAAGGCGTCATACAGTGTCGGACCCATGAGGTCATAGAATGTGACAAAGACGACGATCAGGTCGACCGCCAGGATAATCCGGCCCCAGCGGGAAAAATCCCGGAAGTGTAAAAGGAGGATCATAAGCAGCGGAAGCGACATGAGCAGGTTGTAGTACCAGCCCAGGGGAGAGACCAGGGGGATGCACGTCAGCAGCACCGCTCCCTCCAGGAACGTGGTGCCTGTGCGGCCCCGGCCCTTCAGGATCATCCAGAAGACGAGCAGGGCCAGGGCAGCAATGGCCATGCCTGCCAGGGGGAGCGCCAGGCTGCGGCTGCCCGTCCATTTCAAAAACAGCGCAAAAAGGGACACGTTGTCCTGAGAATCCAGGAGGTGAGGCGTGGACTGGGAAAGCGTGGCATACCATTCCTGGTGCACGGTGATATTCCCTTCCCAGCCGTAGTAGAGAGAAGGCAGGATCAGGGCAAGCCCCAGCGTCATGACTCCGGCGCCTACCGCCCGCCACCGGTTCTTGAGGATCAGATAGGGAAAAAAGACCACCGCATACGGCTTGAGGGCCGTGCTCACCCCCCAGAGGACACCGGCCGCGACCTCGTGCCAGAGTTTTCTTTTATCCAGCGTCAGGGCCAGATAGCCGATCGAGAGCAGGATCACCACGGTCACGATAGTGTTGATCTGCCCCAGGTCCCACTCCCTGAAAAAGTATTTGATCAGGACCAGCGGGGGGACGAACCAGATGGTTACGGGCTTTTCCATCCCTGTGGGGAGCAGGCGGCCCGCCAGATGGATCATCAGCCCGGAACACAGCAGGATGAAGGCATACCACAGGGCCTTAGCCGTGGCCAAGGGAAAGTAGGTCAGGGGTGTGTACAGGATGGCGGAGGCGGGGAGGTATTTGAACTGGTAATGCTCATCCTCGACCCGGTAGAGGGATTCCGCCCTGCGCAGGCGCTGCCCGGCCTCGTAGTTGACCTCGAAGTCCCGCATGTCATGCCGCACGCGCATGAGGAAACCCAGCACCAGCACGAGCAGCACCAGCCCACCCAGGGCCCAGGGCAGGATTCTGTTCTTCTGTATCGACATGAGCTTTGCCAGGCAATACCTTACCATGCTTCTCGACCCGGGACAAAAACTTTTTTCCAGCGACCGGATATTTCCATTTGGATAAAAACAATGTAATATACTAGAACTTTGACCGATTTCAGGGAGATCACACGATGATAAAAAACAGACTATCAGGCATGCTCCTGCTCATCGCAGGGATTGGCTCCACCGTGCTTCCGGCCGCGGCCCAGGAAGCGGGCCGGCCCAGGCCCCCCACATTTTTTGAATATCTCTGGCAGCCCAAGTTCATCACCATGTTCATCCTGGCCGCCGTCGTGCTGTTCCTTCTCAAGTCCAACCGCATGCGCAGGAGCCTGAAGGTTCCCCTGCTCCTGGTCTCGACGCTGCTTTACGGCATCATCGGAAACATCGGCGTCTCCCTCTTCTCCTCCTTTTCCATGCATCCCTCCCCCATGTGCGCCGCGGCCAAGCCGTTCCTGTTCGGGCTGCGCACGCCGTTCATGGTGATGCTGGCGGTCATGTTCGTGCTCACCCTGGTCGGCCCCAAGCTGTTCTGCGGATGGATCTGCCCGGTGGGGGCGGTCCAGGAGCTGATGGCCATGGCGGCGGACCGGCTGAAGATCAAACGAATCAGGTTTCACTTTCCGTTTTCCTTCAGCATCCGCCTGGGCATCTTCCTGTTGTTCCTCCTGACCGCGGTGACCGGGCTGGTCACCATGACCGTGCAGGACCAGACCATAGCCGTCAACCTCTACGACTACATCAATCCCTTCCACGGCTTCGAGTTTCAGTGGGTGCCCGCGTTCCTGGACAATCTCATCCACTACCTCCCCTTCCTGCTGACCCTGATCCTGGCCATCCGCTTCTACCGCCCCTTCTGTTACTTCGTGTGTCCCATCGGGCTCTACACCCACTTCCTGGAACAGATCGGCCTCTTCCGGGTGACCTTCAAGAGATCCGCCTGCACGGACTGCCAGGTGTGTGAAATTAAATCGCCCTGCCCGACCGTTCCCGAGATCATGAAGGACTCCCTCCTGCGGCCGGACTGCTTCGCCTGTGACGAGTGCGTCAAGGTCTGCCCCGAGAAGGCCCTGTCCTACGGAACGAGACGGACCCTTCCCGCTCAGGACTGAGCCCGGTGTCTCAGCGCCGGATACGGCCGCTCTTTTCCCCGGCCGCCAGGCGCTCGATCTCCTCGACATCCGCCAGGTTGAAGTCTCCGCACACGGAATGCTTCCAGGCCGCCGCCGCCACCCCGAAGGCCAGGGCGTCGCGGTCGCTTTTCCCCCGCAAAAGGGAATAGATCAGGCCGGCGGCAAAGGCGTCTCCGCTGCCCACACGGTCGATGACGGGGAGGCTGTACTTGGGGCCGAGGAGGAACTCCCTGCCGTTGTCCAGGCAGGCGGACCACCGGTTCTCAGAGGCGGACAGGCTCTCGCGCAGGGTGACGGCCACCTTCTTGAAGCCGAACGCCTGCCGCAGCTCCCGGCACAGGACCTGGTAGCCCTCGCTGTCCA
>JAUXEH010000252.1 GCA_030620655.1 Candidatus Aminicenantota bacterium
GCGGCCATGCCCTCGGTCACCATCCGCAGGAGCGGATCGGGTGGAGCTTATTCCATTAACAGCCGGGAGTTCAGCCGCAGGCCCCAGAGAGTGGTAATAAAGAATGAATACCTGTATAACTACCAGTTGAACCGGAAACCGAGCGGGATCAAGGAAAGGCGGATCCTGATGAAGGAAAACAGGGAAGATCGGAACGAGGCGGATTCGAAACTCAAGACCAGGTTTCGTCACCAGAACATCATCATGGGGCCGATCGGGCTCCTCAGTTCTTACTGGCAGTTGACCCACGACTACTCCATCATCAAAGAGGGCAAATTTCAGGGGGACAGGGTCTACATCATCGAGGCCACCCCCAATGACATATCCTTCGAGACACACCTGTATGGAAAGATCTGGGTAAGGAAGAGCGATCACAACGTCATGAAGATCGAGTGGACCCAGGACGGGATCGACGGCTATGACTTCATTCAGCAGATGGCCGAATCTATGCGGATGAAACCGGAAATCACGCTGATCGCCGAATATGCCTTCGAGGAAAACGGCATCCGTTTCCCCAGCAAATACCAGATCATCGAGGCGTATAGAGACAGGCGGCAGAGAAAGATCATGTTCTCTAGGACCACGGTGGAATACGAAGACTACCGGTTTTTCACGGTGGAGACTGAGGTCAAGTACTCGGGTCAGTGAGGCTCGATTATCTGCACAACCCCAAGGCATACTCCAGGACCGTGTCCCTGCCGCATGTCATGTCCTCCGGCTTGTGCAGCACGGGGATGTCGGGAATGATGCCTCGGTCCTTGGGCAGGCCTTGGACCGCTGCCGCGTAGGTCCCGGTAGCTACGCTCACCTGCAGCCGGGTGTGCTTCAAGTTCAGGTTCTCGTGGCCGTCATGGCAGAAATAGGTCGCCCCGGTCTCTTCTCCGATAAGCGTCCCGAGCTCGTGGTATTTGAGGAGCCCGCACAGGTGCCCGGTAGTGGAGGCGCCTCCCCCATCGATCAGGATAAAGAGCCTGCCTGTGAAATGATTCTTTTTTAGCTCGATCGGCTCGGCCAGGCTGGTGTACTTGCCGTAGGGCCCGGCAAAATACGGCACCGGCTCGCGAGCCAGGTAGGCGAACAGATATGAGGAACAGAAAGGATCGCCCCCGCTGTTACCCCTGAGGTCGAGGATTAGGTGTTTGATCCCGCTCTGCGCGATCCGCTCGAAGGCGTCGTCCACAAAGCCGAAGAATTTGTCATGGTTACTGTAGTAGGCGAAATGGCTGATGGTCATGACCGCCGCGTTCTTTTCTTCCCGGATGTCGAGGTCCAACCGGCCAGGGCCTCCTATGTGGCCCCAGATGCGGTTCGTGGGGACAGGTTTTATTATCTTTTCCTCCTGCCCGTTACCGCCCGGCGGCGTGAAGGTCACGGAAAAAGAGTCCGGATGCCCGTAAAACAGGGAGTAGATCAGGGGAAACCTGAATCCGAGGCGGTAATTCTTGTACCCCTCTGAATAGGCGTCGGCAGAGACCACCGACTTGACGCTACCCAGGATCTCCCCCATGCTTTTCCCGTTGATGGAGATTACCTCTGATCCTGTGGGCAAGGTATCTGCGGCGCTGTAGGAGTCATAGGCAAAGGCCCGATTCCCCAAGAACTTCAACTTTATGGGGAAGAGCCTACCCGGGAGGTTATTCCAGTAACCGCCTGGCATCCAGACTGAGGAATGGCAGCAGCCGATCTTTGCCATCAGGGATGCATAGATCTGGTATGCCCGCTCCAGGTCTGCCGAGCCACTCAGCGCCCTATTACCTGAATCGAACAACCGGTCGAACTCCTCCCTAGTTGTGTGGTCGTACAGTGCCGGATGCAAGCGTTCCATGGCCTCGCGCAGCTCCATTAGGTCGGCCTGCAGCTCTTCCGGAGAGAAATCGGACGCCTCGATCTCAGCGCCGGTGGTTGAATCCGGGTCACGGACGATACTGATCGACATGCCCTCGGCGCTAGTCTCGTTCAGCGTGGTCTCGAGGCCGGGATCCTTCTTTATGGCCTCCAGGAATTCCCGCATGTCTCGGGCATAGTTGGTGACGTTGTGGGCGATGATCGCGCCGCCGGGAGCGACCCGGTCCCGGAGGAGTTCGAGGAAACGCATGTAGTCCGGCTTCCAGGCATCGATGAAGATGAAATCGAACCGGCCCTCGATCTTCTGGATCTCCTCGAAGGCGTCGGCGATCCGGGAATCGATCACGTCCTCCAGCCCGGCCTTCCGGAAGTTACATCGGGCTTCCTCTCCCGGTTTTTTGTCGATCTCGATGGTGATCAGCCTGCCCCCGGTCTCCTTGAAGGCCAGCCCGAACCAGAGTGCGGAATAACCGGTGAAGGTCCCGATCTCGAGGCCGCGCCGGTAGTTTTTGCGGCGGATGAAGTCGTAGAGAAACCGGCCGTCCCGGCAGGGCACGTTCATATCTTCATGCCCAGAGGGAAAATCTATCAACAGCGGGAGCACCTTAGGTTCGGCCAGGCCTTCGAAGGCATCAGGGAACACCTCGTCCGGGGACGGCATTCGCAGCCTGTCAGGCGACAGAGACAGGTTGGTGGCAATGCTGTCGAATTCATAAGTCGCCGTGTTGTTCCCTCGCTCGACCGTGATCCGGAAGGGATACATGACGCCATCCTTCTCCCGATAATCACTCAGGGTCAGGTCTTCCCCGATCTTGATTAGAAGCCCGGTTTCGGCATCGAAGTACAAATGGTCCTCCGTCTTACCGGGCGCCAAGGATTTCACCCGGTAGACCGTATGCCCATCGAGCATTTCTCTCGACTCGAGAGTCAGATCGGGAAAGAACTGCTCGATCATCAAAGGGCCCCGGGAGCTGAAGAGATAGGCCAGCTTGGACCGCTTCTGGCGTGCATCGACAAGGATTCGGTCGGCATTCTGTATCCAGCCGTTCTCACCGTCGAAACCCATTCCCTGAGCCCCTTTCGAGGTCCGCAGCACTAGGCGCCATCGGTCTCCCTGACCGGCAAAGATCTCTGCGGGGATGGATATCCGATCCGGATCCTGGTCCGGATAGGACCAGACTAGCTGTCCTGAGCAGACCTTGTCGGAGACGCGAGCCAGGACGTCTCTCCCGCCCAGGGCAGCGAGATAATCGTCCAGGACGCTCTCCAGAGTAGGAGCTCTTTTGTTCACCGCCGATTGGAAAAAGAGAGGTGTTAGAATCAACATCAGCGCCGCAGGCGGCAGCATCTTTTTGGCCAGGATAAGCTTGATCACTTTCCCCTCATTTCGAGCTTCTATGTAGGGTCTTTTCCTCTGTGAAATGGGCCATCAGGGTTTCATAGATCTTTCCGGGAAAGGCAGATTCGATCTCTTCCAGGCTTTTTAATCCGAAGATGAAGGATACGGCAACCGGATCGGTGCGATAATCCGTATGGCCCTCATAAAAACCATACCGCATGATGTAATATGGCACCATTTCTCCGGTATGGATATGGGAAAGCTTGGCAATCAAGCGGGCCATCTCTTCCTCCGTGAGATTCGCATACTTACGAGATAGGAATGCTCTCTCCTCCTGATCCGGTTCTCTCCAGATTTCAATTACCCAGTATCCCAGGACCTCATCCTGGAATATGGATTCCTGCCACCCTTTAGCGCCCCTGAACTTCAGATATATCTTCTCTTGATTGTACAGGACGCCTCCGATGTTCCCTCGTCCAGAATCTTTTTTCACGGTGAGTATCATGTTGAACACATGAAACAGGGGCTCCGCCATCTGAGGGTGGGTGGATCCCAACTTAGCAACCAGGCGATTATCGCCCCTTAGAACAGAGATGATATCCTCATCCTGACCCATGAAACCTGCGCCGGATGATCGTTCAGGGCGGCCGATCTCTGTGATCTCGGCAATGGAACGGCCGGTTATGGTTTTTGTCCGTCTCAATTCTTTTTCGGAGTGGAGTCCCGTTCTGGCCAAGGTTGGGAAATCTGAGGCATCGACCTCAAGCTGTCGCCCCTTGCCATACCATTGACCATGGGGATAATCCTGCGGATCGCCATTTTCAATCGTCACGGGAAACAGAATGTATTTGTTATCTCGAGTAAAGGCCACGACGACTTCGGTTCCATCATCCAATGTGCATGGGGAGGGAAGTTCCGGGACTTGATCGTATGTGTGAGGGAAAAGCCTCAGTTCATCTCCGGTTTTGGGATGTTTAATGGATTGCGGGGCTTGCGAAGGCAAAATAGACGCAGCAGCGATCATAAGGCAGGGAAGGAAGACAATCGACAATATGACTTTTCTTGTGTTCATTTTAACCTCGGTTTGCGATCTTTGTTTCATCGACGGCATAGCTCACCTGGATCATTCATTGCGCAGGGCCTCGACCGGGTTGGCGACTGCCGCCCTGAGGGATTGATAGCTGATGGTGGCCATGACCACACACGCCACCAGCAGCCACGCGGCGGCGAAAAACCACCACTCGAGGGTGATGCGGAACGCATAGTTCTCCAGCCATCGCCGCATCTGAAAATAGGCCAGGGGGATGGCGAAAATCCCGGCCACCACGGCCAGCCTGAGGAACTCCTTTGACAGCAACATGTAGATGTCGCGGACAGAAGCCCCCACAGCTTTGCGGATGCCGATCTCCTTGCTCCTCTGCGCCGCGTTGTGCGAGGCCAGTGCAAAAAGCCCCAGGCAGGCAATCACGATGGTCAGGGCCGAAAACAGGGCGAACACACGGACGAACACGCGGTCATTGGCATAATGCCGGTTGAAGAACTCATCCAGGAAAAAATAGTCGAAGGGGACCCCCGGGAAGTGCTGCTGCCAGCGCTCCTTCAACCATGCGATGGTCTGAAAGAGGTTGTCGGGATTGATCTTTAAGGCCACGAAA
>JAUXEH010000422.1 GCA_030620655.1 Candidatus Aminicenantota bacterium
CTAATCCTGCCGCGCTTCCTGAGCACACTGGGCATGGTTGCGTTTGTTGTGCTCGTGTTCAGCCTCTCTCCCTTGAACATCCTGATCGGGTTCGCGCTCGCAGCGGCGGCAGCCTTCATGGGAGGAGGGCTGGCCAGACTTTTACACCGTGAATTCCGGTTTTCCCGTCCCTTGCAAAAGGGATTCGTGATCCTGTGTGTGGTGGGGCCCCTGGTTTTGTTTTCCGCCCTTGTGATCTGGATGACGGGGCGGGGGAGCACGGAAAACCTGGCAGAGCCGCCTGCTCACGGGAACCTGCCGGCAGCACTCTCCGCGCCCAATCCCTCCCGCCCGGGCCCGCACCCGGTGCTGTCCATGACCTATGGGAGCGAAAAGAACCACAGGCGCCCGGAATTCGGGACCGAGGCCGTCCTCAGGACCGAAAGCGTGGACGCCACTCCCTTCGTGAAAAATAACAAGGGATGGAAGGTCAAGCTCCGCTCCTGGTACTGGGGATTCGATTTCAAGGAATTCCCCGTGAATGGCACGGTGTGGTACCCGGAAGGCGACGGCCCCTTCCCGCTGGTGCTGATCGTCCACGGCAACCACATGATGCAGGAGTACTCCGACCCGGGCTATGCCTACCTGGGCGAACTCCTGGCCAGCCGGGGCTTCATCTTCGTATCCGTGGACGAGAACTTCTTCAACGGAGCCTTCATGGGCGGGCTCTCCAAGGAGAACGACGGCCGGGGCTGGATGCTGCTCCAGCACCTCAAGGTCTGGCGCGCATGGAATCAGGACAGGGAAAATCCCTTTTTCGGGAAGGTCGACATGGACAACATCGGCCTGATCGGACACTCCCGGGGAGGGGAGGCGGCCGCCATCGCCGGGGCCTTCAACCGCCTGTCGTTTTATCCGGATGACGCCACTCTCACGTTCGATTTCAACTTCCACATCAAGGCCATAATCGCCATAGCACCCTCGGACCAGCAGTACCGGCCCACGGGCCGCCCCACACCATTGGAAAACGTGAATTATTTGACCATACAGGGAGCGCATGACTCGGATGTGTCCGTTTTCATGGGGGAGCGCCAGTTCAACCGCGTGCGCTTCACGGATGGAGAGTATTGGTTCAAGTCCACGCTCTATTCCTACCGCTCCAATCACGGCCAGTTCAACACGGTATGGGGCGACAACGACTGGGGCCGGCCCATGGGCTTCATCCTCAACCGCAAGGCCCTGCTGAGCGGAGAGGAGCAGCGCACGCTGGGCAAGGTCTACATGTCCGCGTTCCTGGAAGCCTGCCTGCACGGCGACACGGCCTACCTCCCCATGTTCCGTGACCACCGCGTCATCCTTGACTGGCTGCCCCGGGACATCTACCTCAACCGCTTCGAGGACTCCACGTTCCGGTTGGTGTGCGGCTTCGAGGAGGATGTGGATGTCACGACCGGCACACTGGAGGGGAGCAAGATCACTCAAGAGGGCCTGGCGGTGTGGCGGGAGTCGGACCTCAAGACCCGCGGCCGCGGCACCAAGCAGGACAATGCGGTCTTGGTGGGATGGCGGGGCCCGGCAGAGGACAGGCAGGGGGATGCGGCGCCCTATTATGCCGTCCATCTCCCCGAGGATTTGCCCGGGGATCTGGAGCTCACCGCAGAATCGCTGCTGGTGTTCGCCTTGACGGATGCGGATGAAAAGGTGCCGGAGCCCGAGGAAGACGCAGAGGAGCAGGATAAGGATACCATGGCCGAGGATCAGGTCGTGGAAGCAAATGAAGACAACCATAAGAGAGATAAGAAAAAAGAAGATAGAAAAGACGAGGGCAAACCGAAAAAGCCCCTGGAACTGAGCATCGAGCTGATCGACGGCGCAGGCGTGAGTGTGCGGCTGCCTCTGGACCGCTTCATGCCTGTCCCGCCTGTGACCAAGAGCCGGTTCCTGAGGATCGGGAAGGAAAGCGGCAGGATGGGCCGGGCCTACGAGCCCACGCTGCAGACGGTCCGGCTTCCCCTGCAGAGCTTTGTGGATGAGAACCCGGATTTTGATCCGCGGCATCTCCGGAGCCTGCGTTTTGTGTTCGACCGGGGTCGCGAAGGTGTCCTGGTCATCGACCGGATCGGATTCGCCCGGAACAGACCGGCTCCTGATTCGAAATGACATAAGGAGGAGTGAATATGCGGAAAATTTCAAGAGCCTTGATCTGTGTCCTGTGTGCGGTAGTCTTCCTGGCGCCCGCCCCCGAGGCCGCTCAGAAGGACCCCTATGCCAGGACAATCAAATCCCTGGACAGATTCATCCCCGCGGTCATGGCC
>JAUXEH010000149.1 GCA_030620655.1 Candidatus Aminicenantota bacterium
CCGGCTGTCACCCATGTGGATGCTGTCCCGGGCGGGAAAGACATACCCGGTGAGGAACAGGCCCTCCCGATTTTCTTTGCGGAATTCCTGCACCGCCGCCTCTATCTTCTTGTCGAGGGTAAGACCGGGCTTGTCCACATGATGCACACGGCCTGTGAGGCTCCCGTATTGTGCGAAATCCCAGCCGGTTCCTGCCAGGAGGAAGAACAGCCCGGCGGCCCCTAGTGCTGCCAGTCCTTTTCTATTTTTCATGCGCGCGTTCCTTGCCTTGGATTGTTGGTGCTCTGAGTGCCGGGAGGCGGTCACTTCTCGATGATCTCCTGCAGATACTTGAGGGCGGCGTCATCCTTGGAGCGCCCCAGGAAGAAGATGATGGCCTTCTGGAGGTCGGGATTCTTCTCCTTGCGGGCGATGCCGATCAGTGTGGGGATCGCATCTTTGCTCTTGTTCTGGGCGATGGACATGATGAGACGGTTCTTCGCCTTGGCCTCACCGCTCTGGTTGTACAGGTCGACCAGCAGGGGGAGGAGGTCTGCGTTTTTGCTCTGCCCCAGCCAGAAGATGGCGTGTTCGCGGGCCTTCGGGTCCTTGTCTCCCTTGGCGATGGCGATGAGCTTTTCCTGTGCAGCCTGACTTTTCCGGTTCTGGCCGAAGCCGAAGATCAGCTTCTCCTTGATATCCATGTCCGACTCTTGCTCGTACAGGCTGATGAGGAGGTCGACGGTCTCTTCGTCTCTTTTCTGACCGAGGATAAATATGGCCTGCTCCCAGGTCTTGGGGTCTTTTTCGCTGCGGGCGATGGAGATGAGTTTGTCCTTGGCTGCGTCGCTCTTGTTCTGGGAAAGGGAGAACAGGGCGATCTGCTTGATCTTGGGATCATCGGTGTCGTTGAAGATCTTGAAGAGCAGGTCGAGGCTTTCAGTGTCTTTGCGCATGCCCAGCCAGAAGATGGCCTGCTGCTGGACTTCCTGGTCCGGGTCCTCTGTGGCCAGTTTCGCCATGAGAGGGCCCACCTCGGGGTGATTGGAACGGCTGAGCACGAAGATGGCGTTGCGCCGGAGCTTGGGATTTCCCTCGTCTTGCAGGATCTTGACCAGGATGGGGAAGGCCTTCTCGCTGTCCACGTTGAGGAGGGCCTGCAGGGCTACCAGCTTGAGTTCGAGCTCGGGGTCCTTCTCTTCTTCATCCTGACCGGATGTGAGGCCGAGGACCGCCATCCCTTCGTAGGCGCTTAGCGCCCTGTCGTATTGGCCGGCGGCTGCCTCATACGCGAGCGAACCGGCGTACAACCCCTCTATGCCCTCAAAGCTCGGCATGATGGTCAGCTTGGGCAGACCCTCCAGGGCCAGAACCCCGCCCAGGCTGTCCAGCGTGCTGTAGGCCAGGGCCCCACCCAGGTTCTCGAGCTCCATGGCTTCCATGGACACCCCCGCCACCAGGAGTTCCGCATGTTCCAGATCGCTCAGCTCTTGTATATCCTCGGTGTTGAGCAGGCTGCCGCTGATGTAGGCACGGTAGTCGGAGAGACCCTTGTCGACCAGGTCCTCGGCGATCTTGACCCGGAGGATGCGGGCATCGTCCACCCAGGCGCTGTCCTTGTATTTGGCGATCAGGTTGTTGAGGGCGGCGATGGATCTTTCTTTGGATTCGAGGCTCTTCTCCATGTCGGCCAGGGAATCGCCCATCTTATGCAGGCTGTACCCCAGCCAATACAGGGAGTCATCGAGATATTTGCTGGCCTGGTAGGTCTTGATCAGATACTCCAGGTTCTCTATGGCGGCCTGCCAGTCCTTGTCATAAATGGACTTTTTGGCGGTGTCATAGACCTCCTTGTCATTTTTCTCCTGGGCCAGCACCATGCTGGAAAAGACCAGCATCAGGGCCAGCAGCAGCGATAGTGTTTTGGTTGTTTTCATGTTTTTGCCTCCTTAGAGTTCTTGTAAGACGTTTATCTTGAAGAGAATATCCCTCGATTGGATGAGCCGGTGGATCATGCCCGGTGCCTCGGGATCGTCGGCCTCCATGTTCTTGATCTCGCGGAGCACGAGGTCGATATCTTCCAGAAGGTCGGCTGCCTTGGGATCGTTCTGGGCCACCAGCCTCATCAGCATATAGTTCTGGACGAGCAGGCTCTGGATCAGCCTGCGGTCCACGAGGACCCGGTCGTCCGGGGTGTCGCCGGCGGGGCGGTTGGCGTATTCGGCCAGCAGCGGCTTGAGGTTGTCGAAGTGATCCTGCAGTGTGAACCGAGGGAACTCCGGTACCTGGGCCGTATCCATGGACGACGGCGGCTGCGAGGACGGCCAGTAGCGGCCGATAAAGAGGCCGCCCGCGAAGATCAGCACTAAGGCGGCCGCAACCGGGACCCAGCGCGGGGACGGCATCCAGCCGGCTCTCGCTCTCGGCTGAGGCCGCAGGCCGGATGCGATCAGACCCCAGCATTTTTCCCAGGCGGCCTCGGGGATCTCGGTCGTGTCAGCCCTGTCGATCAGGTCGAACACGTCCCGGGTGTAGGCCAGGTCCTCTGCACAGGAGAGGCATCTCTCCATGTGCTGCTCAAGCTTCCGCTGCTCGGCCTCGGAAAGCTCCCCGTACAGATACAGGATGATCTGTTCCTTCGCTTTGCTACACTTCATAGCCCTTCTCCGGTATCAGACTTTTGAAATGGTCTTTGATGGCGGTCACAGCCCGGAAGAGCTGTTTCTTCACACTCCCCTGGGAGCACCCCATGTATTCCGATATCTCCTGGGTGCTGAGCTGCTGGTAGTGACGGAGGATGAAGATCATCCTCTGGCGTGCGGTCAACTGGTTGAGCACCGCGCCGATCTTGTTCCGTGTGTCCTGGATTCCCGCCGAATGTTCGGGGTTGTGTCCCAGGTTGTTGGACGACAGGTTGTCGAGATTGTCAGGGTCGAAGAATTTGTCTTCCATTTTGTTTTTCTTGCGCAGAAGATCGATGCTGGAATTGATGCTGATCCGGTACAGCCAGGATGTGAAACTGGTGCCTTTATGCGTGTGGAACTTGTCCAGCCCCTGATAGGCCTTGATGAACGTGTCCTGCAGGATGTCTTCCGCGTCCTCTTTGTTCTTGGCATACCGAAACGCGATGGCGAAGACCTTTCGCTTGTTCACTTCGAACAGCTGCCGGAAGGCCTCCATGTCGCCTTGCCTGGCGGATTCTACGAGTTCTCGTTCTTCCATGCTTTCATTATCACTTCAGTATTCGTGTCGGATGCTCACCTTACAAAACGAATCAACTCCGATTTTGGTTGACCGCTTTCCCTAATATTCTATCATTTCCCGTTCGGGGTCAGACCATGAAACATATTGATATTGTTCGAGATCACATTAAAATATTGCCAATTATCGAGCTTAGAGTAGTGGTTTTGGGGGCAGGATTGGAGCAATAAGGGAAATCGAGAATTTGGATGGGGCAATGCGGATGTTAAATGCTTACAGCAATGATCAGGGCCCCAAAATCACCACTCTTAGCTAAGAAAATGGGCAATACTTGCATGTATCTTGTTTTATTTCAATATTTTTCATGGTCTGACCCCAAACGGAGATGGTGGAGGCGGGCGTATTCGGTGCGGTACATTTCCTCGTACATCTTCTTGATCTCGGGCCAGCGGTCTTCCGTGATGTCATCGGCCGGCAGCGGCGGGAGGACCGATACGTACACATGCCCGGGGTGGAACCAGAATTCGTCCTTTCTCTTGATGTCTGCGGTCCCGTCCATGACCACAGGCAGGATGGGCCTGCGGGCTTTGGTGGCGATCCGCAGGAAACCGGATTTGAAGTCCTTTATCTCCGGGGCCTCGGTCCGTGTGCCTTCGGGGAAGATGAGCAGGCTGGCCTTACCCTCCTTGAGTATCCCGGTCCCCTTTATGATGGATTCCCGTGCCTGCCTCCGGTTGGAGCGGTTGATGGGCAGATATCCGGCCATGCTCATGCACCATCCGAACAGCGGTATGGAAAACAGATAGCTGGCCGTAAAGAACTTGAAGTGCAACCGCAGGACCCGGGCCGCGGCGAAACCGTCGGCCGCACTCTTATGGTTGCACAGGATCAGATACTGTTCCGACCGGCGGAAGTTTTCCCGCCCCTCGATGGTCATGCGCATCCCCCCGATCCGGGACAAGGTGCACAGATACCATTTTTCCAGGTAATGATTGATCCGTCCGGAACGATCCAGGATCCAGCAGACGAATACCAGCGGAGTCCCGGCGATCATGATGAGGATCCCGAAGAACAGCATCATCACGGTGAGAAATATGGACACGATCATGGTTCTCTTCCTGCCTGTCCCGTTCGTGCAGCCCTCTTTATCTTCTATTTCGCGACAAAATGCAACCTCGTGGTAGTATGTGTGTATGCCCCAAAACGAATTCCCGCGGGATTCGTATATATAATTTAGGTGAATGGAGGAAAGAACATGCTGATTCAGACAACACCTTGCATCCGAGACAAGAAAATCACAAAGTACCTGGGCCTGGTCCGCTTCAGCGGCACGGCCGTCGTATGTGAAGAAGGATAGGGTGCAGGAACATGGAAAACAAAATGGAAAAACATGTTCACCTCTTGGGCGTATTCTGGATCGTCCACGGAGGCTTGGTCCTGATAGGCGGCATTATCATCTTCGCCCTCCTCTTCGGGCTCTCTTTTATCCCGGACATGGACTCCGAGGGCACCACGGTCCTGCGCGTGGTGGGCATCATTGTGGGCGGCCTGCTGTGGCTGCTGTCCGTCCCCAAGATCATCGCCGGTGTCGGCCTTCTCAAACGGATGGAGTGGGCCCGCATCCTGACCCTGATACTGTCGTTCCTGGCGCTTTTCAACATCCCCCTCGGCACGGCGCTGGGCATCTATTCGCTCGCGATCCTGCTCAGGGACGACACGACCCAGCTCTTCCAGCCGCGAACCTGAGGCCAGGGCCTCATGCATAGTGAATCCAAAGGAGATCTGAAAATGAAAAAAGCGATCACACTCACATTCCTTTTGTTCTTTGTGCTGTCCTTCACGGCACTTTCGGCCCAGTCCGCCGACGAGATCGTCCAGAAGATGATCGACGCCCAGGGCGGCAAGAAGGTCTACGAAAGCATCAAGGACATGACCGTCAAGGGAACCCTGGAGATCATCCAGCAGGGCCTGGACGCCGAAATTACCGTATATAAAAAGGAGCCGGACAAACGGCGCGAGGACATAGAAGTCATGGGCATGCTGATCACCTCGGCCTACGATGGGAAGATGGCCTGGGGGACTAACCAGCAGACCATGGTGATAGAGGAGTTCACGGGCGAACAGGCTGTAAATTCCAAGCGCGAGGCCATGCCCATCATCGCCCCTCTCTACCCAGAAAAGTTCGGCATCACACATTCCCTCAAGGGTAAGGAGACCATCGAGGGCAAGGAGTACTGGGCCCTGGAGCGGGAGTATCCCGATGACTTCAAGATCACGATGTATGTGGACACGACCACGTTCCTTCCCTATAAAACAGTGGCCACCATCGTGGACGCCTTGGGTGCCGAGCACGAGGTGGAGCAGTTTCAGAGCGATTACAAGACGGTCAACGGGCTGGTGATGGCCCACTCCATGTCTCAGGTCGTGGACGGCATCGAAGCGGTCGCCCTGACCGTGACTGAAGTGATATTCAACACCGGACTCGAAGACTCTCTCTTCGTTATGGAGAAGTGATCCCTGGGGAGAGGTGATGCAGGCAAGGGCGGACTAGCCGCCTGCCCTTGTTTGCTCTCTCTCTGCATTTTAAATCCCTTCCTCCCGCCCCCCTGAATTTATCCTCCCCACCTGCGAGATTTATCATCCCGTGAATCACCCCTAAGGGTGATTGACGTTTTTTGGCATCGGCGTCATAAATATAGCTGTAGTTTTTAGAAAAGGCGGAACAGGGTCGTTTCCGTTGTCGCTAGCCCGGCTAGCCGCCCCTTCCCGCGTTTTCAGCCGGTCCCAGGGACCGACAGGATGGGAAAACGATGAAGGACAAAACAGTATTGATCGTTGACTTCGACGAGAGATCCATTGAGCCCCTCTCCAAGTTTCTGGACGAAGAGGGATTCGGGGTGCTTGTCTCCCGTGACGGAGAGGAAGGCCTCGAGATGGCCAAGAAGGAGAAGCCGGACCTGGTCATCCTCGAGCCCATGCTGCCCAAGCTCCACGGGTTCGAACTCTGCGGCATCATCACGCATGACCTTGAACCGAAGATCCCGGTTATCATCCTCACCAAGTTCTACCGGGAGGAACAGTTCAAGATCGAGTCTGTCCGCTCTTTCGGGGCCTCCGCCTTTGTCAGCAAGCCTTTCAAGATGCCGGAAATGAGAGAGCTTATCAAGAAGCTGCTGCCGGATGAGTCCGAGGAAAAAGCGGAACAAGGGATGGAAAAGGAAGAGATCGAGGGAGCCGCCATCCCGGACGCGATGCCCACCGATACGATAAAGGATCTTAAGGGTGAGGAACCGTCCGAGAAACCAGGAAAAGATGGGATCGAAATGATTGAACAAGAAAACATAGGGAAGGTCAAGATAGACCGCGATTTCAGCCAGGAACTCGATGCCATGCTGGAGGACGCCTTCGCCGATCTCGGACTGGTTGGGGGCGAGAAAAATGCCCCGCCCTTGAATGGGAAGAGCCCGGGCGAAGACGTCAAGCCGGACATGTTGGAAGCGGCGTTGAAGGAGCCGGAAGCATCGGCCTCTGCGGCCAAGCCGGCTGAGCCGGTGCTGAAGATCGAGGAATTACTCTCTCCCGAACCCGAAAAAAGGGACCCTCCCCAGGATGATATCCTCCAGAAGATCGATGAGATAGCCCGGGGCA
>JAUXEH010000029.1 GCA_030620655.1 Candidatus Aminicenantota bacterium
TGGCCACCCAGAATCCCATCGAACAGGAGGGGACCTATCCCCTGCCGGAGGCCCAGATGGACCGGTTCCTGATTCATGTGTACATTGATTATCCTGATGAAGCCTCGGAGCAGAAGGTCCTGCGCCTGGTGAGGGATGAGGAGATCAAGGGAAAAACTAAGGCTGGGGAGGCCGTCAAGATCGCGCAGGAGAACATCTTCGCCGCCCGGGCGCAGATCCATGACATCCATGTCTCGGAGAGCATCGAGAAATACATCATCGCCCTGATCACAGCTACCAGAAAGCCTGAAAAGTACAACGAAGATCTGAAAAAATGGATCGAGGTCGGGGCCAGCCCCCGCGGCGGCCTGGCGCTGGATAGATGCTCCCGGGTGCACGCCTGGTTCAGCGGCCGCGATCACGTCACCCCGGATGACATCCGGGCCGTGGTCCATGACTGCCTACGGCACCGCCTCATCCTGAGCTACGAGGCAAATGCCGAGGGCATCAGCAGCAACCAGGTGATCTCCGAGGTCGTGAAGCTGGTCGCCGTGCCCTGAGAGACCATCGCCTAGGCAGAGGCATCGAGATGCAGTACACACGAGTGAAGCGACGGGAACCTTCCGAAGAGAAGGCCGTGGGCGTGTATGCCTACCTCGATGACCTGGTGCGGCTGCAGTTTCAGGCGCAGGGTTTCAGTTTTCTGCCCAAGCAGCCCATCCACAGCCTGCTCTCGGGCCGGCATGCCTCCCGCCTGCGGGGACGGGGACTCAACTTCGAGGAGATCCGGCGCTACTTCCCCGGGGACGACATCCGCAGCATGGACTGGAAGGTCACGGCCCGCACCCGCAAGCCCCACACGCGTGTCTACACCGAGGAACGGGACAGGCCCGTGATCCTGCTGGTGGATCAGCGGCTGTCCATGTTCTTCGGGAGCCGGACGGCCATGAAGTCTGTGACAGCGGCGGAGACGGCCGCACTCGGGGCTTGGCGGGTTCTGGATGCGGGAGACCGGGTGGGGGCCCTGGTGTTCAACGACACCGACATCACGGAAATAAAGCCGCACCGCAGCCGCAGGCGCGTGATGCAGATCCTGCAGGCTGTGCTCGAAAAAAACCACACCCTCCGCATCGGATCCGGGATCACTCCCGGCCCCGGTATGCTGAACCGGGTGCTCGAGAAGGCGGCGCACTTGGCTGCCCACGACTGCCTGGTCACCCTCATCAGCGACCTCGACGGCTCGGATGCTGAAACGGCGCGTTGGATGTCCCGCATCGCCCGGCACAACGATGTGCTCGTCTGCCAGATCTACGATCCGCTCGAGACCAGGCTGCCCCAGGGAGGCGCGCTGGTGGTCAGCGACGGGGAGCTCCAGCTCGAGGTCGACACCTCGAGCGGCCGGATCCGGAAGGATTTCGCCGAGGCTTTTGATCGAAACCTGCGGGAGATCCGGGACTGGCTGACCAAGCGGGGCATCCCCATCCTGCCCCTCAACTGCGCGGAAAGCGTGGCCGGTCAGGTCAGGCATATCCTGGGGTATTCCCCGAGGACCAGGAGAGACTAACCGTGTTAGGCCCGCAGGAAAACGTGGTACAACTGGAAGGCCTGATCGAGGTCACCCTGCCGGCCCCGGTCGGTAACGGTCCCGAGACCCTGGGTTGGTATATCCTTTTCGGGCTCATGGCCCTGGCTGCGATCTGGATCGGATACCGCTTCTTCCACCGCCATCGCGCCAACCGCTACCGCCGCTGGGCGCTGACCCGGCTGGAAAACGTCGAGCAGGTCCTCGAGCAGGACTGGGCCCTGGATGAGGCGCTGTCCGAGATCCCGGTCCTGGTCAAACGGACTGCCTTGCACTGTTATCCCCGGGAAAAGGTGGCTTCTCTGAGCGGGGACGACTGGCTGAGGTTCCTGGATGCCTCCTGCGGCGGCACGGATTTCTCCGATGGGGCGGGGCAGCTCGTGGCCCGGCTCGCCTATCAGCCGGCCGCGCCCCTGGAGAACTGCAGCCGCGAAGACATCAGGCAGCTGGTGGCGGTCGTGCGCCGCTGGATTAAGAAACACCGGGGAGAGCCATAAGAGATGCTGGAATTCGCGTATCCTTGGATGTATGGGCTGTTGGTGCTGCCCTTCCTGGTTCGCCTCCTGGCCCGGCCCTACCAGGAACGCCGCGAGGCCGTGCAGGCGCCCTTCTTCGACAAGCTGCGGGAGATCACGGGGCAGACACCGGACCGGGGCGCCGTCATCCTGCGGCCGCGGTTTTTCCAGAAACTCATGCTCCCGATTGCCTGGCTCCTGATCGTGACGGCCCTCGCCCGGCCGCAGTGGCTGGAAGATCCCATCACCAGGATCGAGGCCGGTCGGGACCTGCTGCTGGCCGTGGACCTCTCCGGGTCCATGGAGACCCGGGATTTCCGGGATGAATCCGGCGGCCGGATCGAACGCCTGGAGGCGGTCAAGCTGGTCCTGGATGACTTCGTTTCCCGACGGCAGGGAGACCGCCTGGGCCTTATCCTGTTCGGCACGGCCGCCTACCTGCAGGTGCCGTTCACTCAGGATTTCGACACCTTCCGCATCCTCCTCGATGAGGCGCAGGTCCGGATGGCCGGGCCTCAGACCATGATCGGCGATGCCGTCGGGCTGGCCCTGAAGCTCTTCGAGAACAGCGAGGCCGACAGCAAGGTGATGATCCTCTTGACTGACGGGAACGACACCGGGAGCAAGGTGCCGCCGGCCCGGGCGGCGGGGATCGCCGGGCAGCAGGATGTGACCATCCACACCATCGCCATGGGGGATCCCGCCACGGTCGGAGAGGATGAGATGGACATGGAAGCTCTCCGGGAGATCTCCGAGATCACGGGGGGCCGGTTCTTCATGGGCATGAACCGGGAAGAGCTGGAGGATATCTACCGTCGGCTGGACGAGCTCGAGCCCCTGGAGTTCGAGACCCTTTCCTACCGGCCGCAGCGGCCGCTGTTTCACTTGCCGGTGGCGGTATTCCTGGTGATGTATACCCTCTACCACCTGCTCATGGCTGTACGCAGCCTGAGGCGGGGGAAGGAGAAGGCCGGCCGTGTTTGACCTGGGACAGTTCTCCGATTTCCATTTCATCCGGCCGCTCTGGCTCCTGATGCTGCTGCCCGTCCCCCTGCTTTACGGGCTCTTCCGGCGCTCCCGGAGTCCGCTGCAGCAGTGGCAGAAGATCATCGCGCCCCACCTGATGAAACACCTCACGGTGGGGGCCGAACAGAAGAAGCGTGTGCGGCCGGTGAACCTGCTGCTTCCGGCCTTCATCCTTTCGGCGCTGGCCCTGGCCGGGCCGACCTGGCAGCGGGAGGCCATGCCCTTTACCGAGGATGAGGCCCCCCTGGTCATTGCGCTCGATCTCTCGGTCGAGATGAATGCCGTGGATGTCCAGCCCACCCGCCTGGAAAGGGCCAAGCAGAAGGTCCGGGACCTGCTGGCCGAACGGAGCGGCAGCCGCACGGCCCTGCTCGCCTACGCGGGGAGCGCCCACATGATCCTGCCCCTGACGGACGATGCCCGGATCCTGGAGACCTACCTCTCCTCGCTCACATCGGACATCATGCCGGACCAGGGAAAGGCGGCGGCTCCGGCCCTGACGCTGGCCGAGGAGATGCTCGCCCGGGAGACCGCCGCGGGGACCATCCTCTTCGTCACCAACGCCATCGACCGGGACTCGTTCCCGGATTTCGTGAGGCACAGCCAGGAGAGCCGCAATGCCGTCATGGTCCTGGGTATGGGCACCACGCAGGGCGGCCCCATCCGTATGGGCCGAAACACCTTCCGCACGGACCGGGAGGGGAACCGTGTGATCAGCGCGTTGGACCGGGAAGGGCTGGAAACCCTGGCCGGAGAGGCGGGGGTGTATGTGACCTCCGTCACCGTGGACGACAGCGACGTGCGGCGGCTTGCCGGGCGCATTCAGCGCCACCTCACGGAGAGCCTGAACGAGGAGGCGGACACCCGCTGGAAAGACTTCGGCTACTTCCTGCTCTTTCCCGTGGCCCTGCTGGCGCTGTTCTGGTTCCGCCGCGGCTGGACCGTCCAGTGGGTGTCCGGTTTCGTGCTGGCGCTGTTCCTTTTCCAGCCGGCGCCGGTCGAGGCGAAGGAGCTCCGCTTCATTGACCTGTGGCGCACGCCGGATCAGCAGGGGCGGCAGCTGTTCGAGAAAGGGGAATATGCCGAGGCGGCCCGGAGGTTCGAGGACCCCATGTGGAAGGGCCTCGCGTTATATTTCTCCCGGGACTTCGAGTCCGCCATCCAGCAGTTCTCCCGTCTGGAGACGGCGGAGAGCTACTTCAACCTGGGCAACGCCTATGCCCGCATCCAGGATTATCCGAATGCGAAGGCCGCCTATGCCCGGGCCCTTAAGCTCAGGCCCGACTATGCCGAGGCCGGACACAACCGGGACCTGATCCAGGCCCTGCTCGACAAACAGGCCCGGGAGAAGAAGGACGAGGAGCGCTCCGAGCCCGGCTCCCAGCTGGGCGCCGATGAGATCAGGATCGCCGACCCGGATGATCCCCAAGAGCGGCAGGAGACGGAGGGCGATCCCATCGAGCTGCAGCAGGAGATGTACAGCGACGAGCAGCTCAACGAGATGTGGATGCGCCGCGTGCAGACCAGCCCGGCGGATTTCCTGCGCATGAAGTTCGCCTTCCAGCTGTACAGCCGGGAACAGCAGAAGGATTCCCGGCAGGAGAGGCGGGAACCATGAGGATGACCCCCCTGTTCGTCTTCCTGGGTTTTCTCCTGAGCGGAACCTCCGTCATCGCCCAGGCCCCGGCCCCGGAATCCGAGCCCGAGGCGCCGAAACCTGTCCTGATCCGCTCGAGCCTGGAGCCTGGGACACGGGTCTTCGTGGGCCAGAGTGTGACATTCTACCTTGAGGTCATGACGAACACCTGGTTCACCAAGGCGCCCCGCTACCCGGAACTGCGCCTCCCGCATGCCGTGTGTCTGGAGCTGAGCCAGTTCGGAGTCAATTACTCCGAACGCATCCAGGGAGAGACCTACGCGGTCCAGAGGAAGGAATACGTCATCTTCCCGCAGAGGCCGGAGCGGTTCACGGTCCCGGCCCTGTCCGTCGACATCGTCTATGCGCGTCCGGGTGAACCTCACGGCGAGGTCACACTGAACTCGCCTCCCCAGGAATTTACAGCCCGGATACCGGAGCAGGCCCGGGGGGTCGACACTTTCGTCACCACACCCCGCCTCCAGGTGGTCGAGGGATACGACCGGGGGTTCGAGGGGCTCAGGGTGGGGGATTCGGTGTCCCGCACCGTGACCATGACGGCCGATGATTCCGTGGGCATGCTGCTCCCGCCCCTGGAGTTCGTGGGGCCGGAGGGCCTGGGGACATATCCCGAGTCCCCCAGGCTCGAGGACCACAGCAACCGCGGAGTCTTTTCCGGAAAGCGGATCGAATCGGTGACCTACGTGATGGAGAGGGAGGGGGAGTATTCTCTGCCCGAGCTCCGGATCTTCTGGTTCGACCTCGGTTCCGGGACCCTGAGGACAGAAGTCCTGGAGGCCGTGGACTTCTCGGTGGCCCCCAACCCGGACCTGGAGCCGGAGATGCTGGCCTCTCTGGAGGATGAAGCAACAGTGCCCAAAGGAGAGGCCGCGGCTGTACAGGAACACCGGCTCGAGGTCAGGGCACTGCTCTACCTCGGTTTGGGAGTGATCGTACTGCTGTCGGCGGTCTGGGTTTTTCTGGTTCCATACCTCAAGCGGTTCCGGATTTGGCTCCGTGAACGGAGACGGCTCAGGGCCGGTTCCGAGCAGGCTTACTTCCTGCGGTTCCGTCGTGCCTGCCGGAGCCGTGATGTCCATCAGATCATGCAGGGCCTGTTGAGCTGGCTGGACAGGGCGTATCATGGTCCGGGGGCGGCTACGGTGGATGCCTTGGTGCAGGGGGCGGATGACATCGAGCTAAAGGCCCTGGCCGCGGGGCTCAAAGAGGCTTTGTACAGAGGAGGGGAAGGGGAGGAAGCCCATGCTCCCTGGTCTGCCTCCGATTTCTACGCTGCCGTGGCCCGGGCCCGGAAACGCCTGCTGCACAGGACCCGCGCAGCGGCCCGTCCTCCCGGCCTCCAGCCCCTCAATCCCTGATTCGGCAATCACTAATTCGGGGACAGACCATGAAATGTGTTGATATCAAACGATTAAGCTATAAAATTGATAATAATATGCGGGTGGTGGCATTTAGACCGGTTTTCCTTTAGAATGATTCACACCTTCATGCCTTGACTTATCTTGGAGAAAAATTGACATTGACCGGTCCGGTTCCCATCGAGCCCCCCAGAGGGAAACTGGGTGTCCTGCTGCCCGGCCTGGGGGCCGTAGCCACGACATTTATCGCGGGCGTTTATGCCATCCGCAGGGGCATCTCCAAACCCATCGGCTCCCTCACCCAGATGGGCACCATCCGCCTAGGCAAACGCACGGAAAAACGCGTCCCCATGATCAAGGACTTCGTGGAGTTGACGGCCCTGGACGATCTCGTGTTCGGAGGCTGGGACATCTTCGCCGACAACGTGTATCTGGCCGCCCGCAAAGCCGGAGTCCTCAGCAAAGACCTCATAGATGAGGTGCGTTCCGACATAGAGCAGATCAATCCCTGGAAGGCGGTCTTCGATCAGGAGTACATCAAGAAACTCGACGGAAACAATGTGAAACAGGCCCCCACCAAATACGACCTGGCGCAGATGCTGATGGAGGACATCCGAAATTTCAAGGAGGCACACACTCTCGATCGTATGGTCATGGTATGGTGCGCCAGCACGGAGGTGTTCATGGAGCCGGATGCGGTGCACCAGAACCTGCCTGCCTTCGTGCAGGGCATGAAGGACAACCATCCCGCCGTCGCCCCCAGCATGATCTACGCCTACGCCGCCATAGCTTCCGGCGTACCTTTTGCCAACGGTGCGCCCAACCTGACTGTGGACATCCCGGCTCTCATCGAATTAGCCCGAGAAAAAAGCGTCCCTATCGCCGGGAAAGATTTCAAGACCGGGCAGACATTGATGAAGACCATCCTCGCCCCCGGCCTCAAGGCCCGCTTGCTGGGCCTCAACGGATGGTTTTCCACCAACATCCTGGGCAACCGCGACGGCGAAGTCCTGGACGATCCCGAGTCCTTCAGGACCAAGGAGGAGAGCAAGCTTTCGGCCCTTGAGCACATCCTGCAGCCGCACATGTATCCGGATCTGTACGGGGACTTCACCCATAAGGTCCGCATCAACTACTACCCCCCGCGGGGTGACAACAAGGAAAGCTGGGACAACCTGGACATCTTCGGCTGGCTGGGCTACCCCATGCAGATCAAGATTGACTTCCTGTGCCGCGACAGCATCCTGGCCGCGCCCATCGTGCTCGACCTGGCGCTCTTCCTGGACCTGGCCCAGCGCTCCGGCATGCGGGGCATCCAGGAGTGGCTGTCCTTCTATTTCAAGAGCCCCCTTTGCGCGCCCGAGCTCTATCCTGAGCACGACCTCTTCATCCAGCTCATGAAGCTCAAGAACACGCTCCGCTATCTCAAGGGTGAGGATCTCATCACCCATCTGGGCCTGGAATATTATGACTGAATCATCGCGTATTGGACTAAGGTCCAATTGATTTACCTGCGCGGTTGAAATATTCTTACGGGTATGAGGGAAGAAACTTGAGGTCCGGGACGTCCAATCGGTCGGCAGACTCTCGGCCGGGAAGACACGAACCTAACCTTGGGATATACGTATATACTTAAGATATCGGAAAAACAATCAGGAGGTAGCGTGATGAAAAAACTGACCGGGATAATGATCTTACTGCTTCTGGTGACCGGGCTGTCTTACGGGCAGCGGGCCTACATCGCCGGGATGAGTTATATGATCTCCTCCCCGACCGAGAACACCAAGGAGTTTATCGACAAGACCAGCTATCTGGGATTTTCACTCGAGGGACGCAAATTCCTCTCGGACTTCTTTACTCTGGGCGTATCCTTCCAGTGGAATTCCTTCTTCCAGGATGTCACGGACCCGATCCCAGCCACGAATACCATGAACGCGTACCCGCTCATGGCCACACTCCACTTCTACCCCACCAAAGACAACAAGTTCATCCCCTATGCCGGAGTGGGTGTCGGAGCGGTTCGGGTCTACCAGAGAGAGGAAAGGGTGTTGAGCATCACAGAGAGAGATTCCTGGCATTTCGGGCTGGTGCCTGAGTTGGGCGCCATCGTCAGGTTGGGGACCGATGTCGGGATGATGTTCAACATCAAGTACCTCTATGCCTTCGAATCTGGAGAGATGCCCACCCAATCCTTCTTTTCGGTGAGCCTCGGCTTCCTCTGGCTGCACAGCCAGTGATCTCCAGCATGAATCGACTTGGGAGGAAAATCACATTATAAAACGAATATTGATTCTATGTTCCGTAATCCTGATGCTGGGGGTGCTGCCGGGTTTCGCGCAGCAGTCGCCCCCCTGGAACAAGGTCGAGATCACGCCCTTCGTGGGATATCAGTTCGGTGGGTCGATCCGGATCCGGGACGGCTACCTCAGGATCAAGGACGACATCAACTATGGCTTTGCCCTGAACATTACCCTCAGGCCCGGGGCCCAGCTGGAGTTCATGTACAGCCGGCAGTCCACTGAGATGCAGATCGACACGTTCAACAAACCGAAAGAGCCACTTTTCGACCTGGCCATGGAGTACTATCAGATCGGCGGCCTGTACGAGGTCTACCGCGACGACATGTTCAGGCCCTTCGGCGTGATGACCCTGGGCCTGGCCCATTTCAGCCCTCAGACGCCCGAGGTCTCCAGCGAGGTGCGCTTTGCTTTCGGCCTCGGCGGCGGGGTCAAGGTGTTTCCCACCAGGCACGTGGGTCTGCGCCTGGAGGGGCGGCTGCACTTCCCCTTTGTCAGCGGCGGCAGTGGTTTCTGGTGCAGCCTGCCCGGAGGGTGTGCGATCACCGTGGGCGGCGAGCTCATGGTCCAGGTATCCCTCAACGCGGGATTGATCCTGGCGTTCTAAGCGGCTGACTTTTCCAGTACAATAATGCGGGTCCTCAGGCGCCCTGTTCCGGCGCCCTGAGCCGCCCATGAAGGAGAGTCGAGCATGAAAAAGATTTCCGTCCTTATCATGATCACGGCCGCGCTGCTGCTCTGCGGCAGGGATGCCATTGCCCAGGAATTCTACCTGGGGGTCAAGTTCGGCCTTTCCTCCCAGGTGCCGGAATTCGAGGGTGAAGAGGTCGAGTACAACGTCGACACCCGTACGCTGTACGGATTTCGTCTGGGGCTGGGCGCCGGCCTGGTCGCTCTGGAACTGAGCTACCATCAGGTGGACCACTTCCTGGAAGCGAAAACAGAGGTGCCCGAGGGCCTGGAAAGGCTCAAGCTCAACTTCAACTGGACCGGCCTCAACCTCCTGGTGTTCCTGCCGGTGCCGGTGGTCGAGCCGTTCCTGACCGGGGGCTTCGGGACCTACGGCGCCAAGCTTGCGGACCTGGACAAGGACCGCAGCTGGGGCTGGAACCTGGGACTCGGCGCGGCGGCCCGTTTAGGGAGCACCGTCTCCCTGGGGATCGAGGGACGGTATCACAAGGTGGAGTTCACCCTGGGTGACAGGAACCTGGACCTCAGCGACTGGGCCGGGAATATCAGCATCAACTTCCATTTCGATTTCATGCAGTAAGCCGTCCTATCCTTGCAGCGAGCTGACGGATGATCCTGTATCCTTTGTCTTCTTATGAAAGAGTGTCTTAAGCATCCGCAGCTCCTTGCGGATCAAGACCAGGGCGGACAGGCCGTAGGCCACCAAGCCCGCCGCGATCTGTCCCAGCAGGAGGGCCAGCCTGTGCCAGAAACCCGCAGGCACGGAGGCTGTCTGCTGCAACAGGTAAAGCACTGCCCCCATGAAGCCGGTGCAGAGCAGGATCTTCAGGACAAAGGCCAGAAGATCGAAGCGAGGGAAGGGGCCGATCTTTTTCTGGAGCAGTACCCAGAGCAGCAGGAAATACAGGGTCTCGGCGAGCGCCAGGCCCAGGGCCAGCCCCCCGACACCCATGACCCGCATGAGAACTAATGACGAGGAAAGATAGAACACCACCGATACCCCGGCCACCACGACCGGAGTTTTGGTGTCCTCGAGGGAAAAAAAGCCCTTCTTCAGGACCTTATTGCCGGAGGAGAAGGGCAGACCCAGGGAGAAAAAGACCAGGGCGGTGACGGTCAGGGCCGTGGACTCGGGGGTAAAGGCGCCCCGCTCGAAGAGCACACGTATGATGGGCTTGGCCAGCAGGACCAGCCCGGCCGCGGCCGGGATTGTAACCACTGCGATGAGTTTCAGAGAAAAAAGGAGGGTCCTTTTTATGCCCGCTACATTCCCATCCGCTGCCTGGAGGGAGAGCGTGGGCAGCAGGGCTTTGGCGACCGCCAGGGAAAATATCCCCAGGGTGAATTCGGCCACACGCGTGGCGTAATACAGGGCCGACGCACTGCCTTCGGCCAGCCCCGATGCCAGCATGCGGCTGAGTGCGAGGTTGATCTGGAATATGCCCAGCCCGAAGATCCCGGGCAGCATGAGCCGTCCCAGCTTCCTGACCGCCTCATCCACGAAGTCCAGGCGCGGCCGCAGGCTGATCCCCAGCCTGCGCACCGCAGGCAGCTGGACCAGCAGTTGGCAGAGCCCCCCCGCGATGACCCCCACGGCAAAGGCATACGCCGGATCTTCCGTCCTCCGCGCCAGCAGGAGAACGCATGCGATCATGGCCAGGTTGAAAAAGATGGAAGACGCGGCGGCCAGGCCGAACTTGAAGTGCGAGTTAAGGATGGCGGAGCACAGGGCGGCCAGGCTGATGAACAGGATGTAGGGGAACATGATCCGCAGGAGCGAAACGGTCAGGTCCAGCTTGCCGGGCACGAGCTGATATCCCGAGGCGATGGCCCTGACCAGCAGAGGGGCGGACAGGATCCCCAGCAGGACGATCCCCGCGACGATCAGGGCCAGGTTGTAGAAGACGGCATTGGTGAAGTCCCGTGTGCGCTCGGGCGAGCCGTGCTTCTTCACCCGCGTGAAGGTGGGGATGAACGCGGCCGTCATCGAGCCTTCGGCGGTCAGAGAGCGCAGCAGGTTGGGGATCACGAACGCAATGGTGAAGGCATCCGCGCCGATCCCGGTTCCCAGGAAAAAGGCCTGCAGCATGTCCCGTACATAACCCAGGATCCGGCTGATCAGGGTGGGAGCGGTGATCATGGCCGTGGATTGGAGGAGCTCACGGTATCCCCTGTCCAGTGAAGCGGGCGTGGTTTTGTCCGGGATCTTTTCACCTGAATTATTCATAAAGAATGCCGATATTCCTTTGTAAAACTCATAATAATCATCGGCATTCTTTACCCTCCGGGCCCGTGAATAACTCAGGCACCTGAATTATTCATAAAGAATGCCGATATTTCACGTATACATGTAAGATCAAGGGCAACCTCAGCCCGTGAATAATCCAGGTTAAGTCATGGCTCGGAAATTATGCCTCCTATTCTAGGCAATGTCTTAGGAAAATACCACCCTGTTTCCGAGAGGAAAGCCGAGGTTGTCTCTTTGCGCAAAATATATGACAATAGAAAACACAGGTAACCGGATGAGCGGCGTGACGTTTCTGCGGGCCCTGGAGTCGAGCCTCCGGGGGGCCCGGCCCGGCCTCAAGGCTCAGCTGCGGCTGGCGCCCGAACCGAGGCCGGGGACCAAGGTGTACCAGGACGTGCCGTCTTCCTCTCTGAGCGCCGGTGTGCTGGTCCTCTTGTATCCCGGGGAGGGACGTCTCCGGGTCCTTCTGACACAGAGGACGGCCGACCTGCTCCATCACAGGGCGCAGATCTCTTTTCCGGGAGGGCAGCAGGAGGCGGGCGAGGACCTGCAGTTGACCGCGCTCCGGGAATCACAGGAAGAGGTCGGGATCGATCCTCAAAGCCTCCGCATACTGGGGCACCTGACACCCCTTTTTATCCCTCCCAGCAACTACTGCATCTTTCCCACGGTGGCCTATGCGCCCGAGCGGCCCGCGCTCCAGCCCAGCGAAAAGGAAGTGGCAGCGGTGCTGGAGGTCCCCCTCGACCATCTGCGAGATCCCCGGAACCTCAAGCGGGAGACATGGAAGCTCCGGAGCCACGATGTGTCTGTCCCGTTTTTCGATTATCAGGGGCACAAGATCTGGGGGGCTACCGCCATGGTATTATCCGAGCTCCTGGAGATAATCGGAGACATCCCGCAGTCCGATGTGTGGGAGCGGGCCGGGGGAGAGTGACCGTGTTCAGAGATGTTGGGAAGCGGCTCGGGGTGGCCTTCCTGGTTTTCGTGTCCGGACTCATCGCGACCTCATCTCCGGCCAGGGACATCCCCGATCGCGTGGTCACGCTCAAGGTGGTGTCAGACGAGGAATTCAGGATAGGCCATGATGCCCGCACCGTGCTGCCGCGCATCATCAGCCGCGTCTCGGACCGCTTCGGGCAGAAGTTCGGCATCCGCTTAGAAGTCAGCAGGTATGACAGCTGGAGGTCAGACAACACACGACGGAACCTGTTCGAACTCCTGGACGACCTGCGGCGCAAGACCTCCAAGGACGGGTGTGATGTGGTCCTGGGGGTCAGTGCTCAGGACCTTTCGGAGGGACAGTACGCCGGCATGGCGTCCTACATGACGGGGTATATCGTGCTGCGGGAGCCGCCCTTCCAGGCCCTCAGGAGCGATATCCTGGAGCATGAGCTGGCCCACCTGTTCGGAGCCGTGGACCTGCACGAGCCCGGTTCCATCATGGACATGTCCCGCCTCGGGGATAAGTACAATGATTTCCTGGTCCGGATCATCCGCTTGAACCGGGGGCGGGGCTTCGATCCCTACGTCTTTCCGCTTTCCGAGTCGAAGCGTAAAAGGGCCATCGAGCTGTACCTGGAACGCAAGCATCTCTGGGGGGATGAGCCGGATGTCAACATCATGCTGGCCCTGCTCTATCTGGAGGAGGAACAGTACGCCGCGGTGGAAAGAGAGTGCCGGGAAATTCTCGAGATCCGTCCGGACATGCCCGAGGTCCACAGCCTCCTGGGGATCACCTTCCGGAGACAGGGCCGCATCGACGAGGCCGTCGCCGAGTACAACATCGCGCTCCACTATCACCCCCACAACCCGGAAACCCACTACAACCTGGGCATTGCCCTCATGAAAAAGGGGTTTTCGGAGGAGGCCGTTTCCGCGTATGAGAAGGCCATCGAGCTCCTCCCCGGTCACGCCCGGGCATACGGCAACCTGGCGTATGTCTATCTGCAGAACGACCAGGTAAGGGAGGCCCTGGCCCAATGCCGCCGCGCCCTGGACATCTATCCGGACCTGCCCGAGGTCCTTGCCACCCTGGGAGCCGTGCTCATCCGCAGGGGTCAATTCGACGAGGCGGAGGCGGTATCACGGCGCGCTTCGTCGCTGTCGCCGAAGCTCGCCGGCCCCTACACCAACCTCGGCAGCGTCCTCCTCCACCGGGGAGACGCGGATCAGGCTGTTGAAGTCTACGGCACCGCCCTGAGGCTGGACCCGGGCTCCAGCAAGGCGCACTACAATCTCGGGCGGGCGTATCTTCACAAGGAGCGGGCGGAGGACGCCGTGCGGGAATTCAGCCGGGCCCTGGAGCTCGATCCCGAGTACCACCAGGCTTTCGCCAATCTTGCCGCCGCTTATCTCAAACTCGAACGGTTCGAGGAGGCGGTCGTCGCCGGCCGGCGGGCCGTGAAACTCGAACCGGCATACCTGGTGGGCTGCCTCAACCTGGCCTGGGCCCTCACCGAAACCGGGGGACTGGAAGAAGCCGAGTCTTTGTGCCTCCGATGCTTGGAAATGAACCCGGACAGCGAAGCCGCCCACAACCTGCTGGGCAGCATCCTGGAAAGGCAGGGGAGGCTGGACAAGGCGCTGGCAGCCTACGCGGCCGCACTGGAGATCGATGCCGACCATGTCGAATCCCTCATCAACCTGGGTAACCTGTACTTCAAGCTCAGGCAGTATCCCGAATCCTGCCGCAGCTACCTGGCCGCGGTGAAGCTCGAACCCCACCATCCCCAGGTGCATAATAACCTGGCCGTGATTTTCTTTTACCGGGAGGAGTACCAGAAAGCCTGGGATTATTTGATCAAGGCGGAGGAGCTCGGCTTAACGGTCCACGCGGATTTCAAGAAGAACCTGCAGGTGAAAATGAAAAAACAGGCGCGTTGAAAGGAGACCGCAGCATGAAAATGGAAACCTTCGAGATGGAACGTATGCAGTCCACTTGGGAGAACGTGGTGGAGTACGACCTGAGCGAGAGCGGGATTCGGGCCGTATCGCTGCGCGAACTCACGGAACTGGGCTTCGACCTGGAGGAAGCCATGGACACACCCCTGGGTTACAGCCAGTCCAACGGGACGATCGAGCTGCGTGAGCTCCTGACGGAGCAGTATCCCGGAACCTCCATCGAGAACATCGAGGTGACCAACGGCACCTCGGAGGCCAACTATCTCGTGGCGCTGGTGGCACTGCAGGGCGGGGACGACATGGCGCTCGAGGTGCCGAACTACATGCAGCTCTGGGGCCCGCCGCGAAGTTTCGGCGCCCGGATCAACACCTTCCCCCTGGACTTCACCTCCTCCTGGGAACCGGATTGGGATGGCTTCGAAAGGGCCGTCTCGGAAAAGACCCGCCTGGTCTACATCTCCAATCCCAACAACCCGACCGGGGCGGTCCTGTCGCGGGACGCCATGCGCCGCATCGTGGAGCGCTGCGAGCGGGTGGGCGCCTATCTCCTGGCCGACGAGGTCTACATCGGCGCGGAACGGGAGCGGGAGCGGACCCCCAGTTTCTGGGGGATGAGCGACCGGGTGATCGTCACCAGCGGCCTGTCCAAGGCTTACGGCATACCCGGCCTGCGGATCGGTTGGATGGTCGGCCCCAAGGATTTCGTGACCGAATGCTGGTCTCAGCACGATTACATCACCATCGGACCCAACAAGCTGTCCGACATCATGGCCCGCACCGCGGTTGAGCCTGCCAACCGGAAGCGGCTGTATGATCGCACGCGGGAGATACTCCGGCAGAACCTCAAGTCCATGCAGGAGTGGCTGGACGGCTTCGGCGGCTTTTTCACCTACACCCCCCATGAGGCCGGCGCCTTCTATTTCGTGAAGTATGCCTCCGAGGTCCCCAGCCTGGAGCTGGTCCGGAACATCCTGCACCGGCAGAGCACCCTGATCATCCCCGGCAGTCACCTGGGGATGGAAGGATTTCTGCGCATCTGGATGGGTGGGAAACCGGATTTCCTGCAGGAAGGCCGGCGCCGGATCGGAGCGGAGATCGAGAAACTGCCCGAGCTTGTCCGGGGCGGGGATTTGTGATATATCTCATTCAGGCTTAACCTGAATAATTCAGAAAAAATGTCGATATTTCACGTAATACATGTAATACCAAGGATTTAAATGTCGTGAGTTATCCAGGTTAGGTTAAAAAGGAGTAAGAGAAA
>JAUXEH010000359.1 GCA_030620655.1 Candidatus Aminicenantota bacterium
AGTTCTGGAAGGAGGTGGCCTCGGCGCTGTCGAGCTCTCCCTCCGGGAACACGGCCGACTGGTTTCGATTGGAGGGGATGGGCAGATAGCCGGAGATCGTGCCGTTGGTAAACTGAGAATGCGTGGGCATGGCATCGCGGAACGCCTCCGCCTGGTCTTCGAGCAGGTAGGCATTGTTGAGTATGAGCACCTGTTCCTTATCGAATCCCAGCTTCTTGTTCTGGACGTAGTGGAGCTGGCTGTACACCACGAAGGTCCCGATGATCAGGATGATGGAGGCGGCGAACTGGAAGATCACCAGGCCGCTGCGCAGCTTTCCGGACTTGAGTCCGGTCCTGAGCCGTCCCTTCAGCGTGTTGACGGGCTGGAAGGCGGAGATGAAGAAGGCCGGATAGCTCCCGGCCAAAAAACCTGTAATGGCTGTGATGAGGACGATGATGGCGATCATCGGCCCCTGAAACAGGAGGGACATGAAAAGGGTCTTGCCAGCCAGGTTGTTGAACAGGGGGAGCACCAGCCGGACGAGGCCGATGGCCAGCGCCATGGACATGAAACTCAGCAGGAGGGATTCCGTCAGGAACTGGAGCACCAGCTGGCGGCGGAACGAACCCATGACCTTGCGGATCCCGACCTCCTTGGCCCTTCCCGCAGAGCGGGCCGTGGCCAGGTTCATGAAATTGATGGAGGCTATCAGCAGGACAAAGAGGGCGATGGCGGAGAAAATGTACACATAGAGGATGTCGCTGGTGGGCTCCATCTCGGCCTGCAGGTCGGAGTGGAGATGGATGGAGCGGAGCGGCTGCAGGTAGAATCTGGCGAACATTTCGCCCTCCTCGACGATCTCCTCCCAGGTTTTTCCTATGAACTGTGCGATCTGAGGACCGAAATACCGTTCCATGATGCCGGTCAGCTTGGCGTCCATCTCTGTCCAATCGGCGTCTTCCCGCAGCAGGATATAGGTCTGGAAATTCTGGCTGAGCCAGACCTGAGCCTTGCTTTCCTGAAGCGATTCCATGGCGAGCATGATGTCGAAGTGGAAGTGGGAGTTGTCGGGGATCTCTTCGAAGACGCCCGTCACCTGGAAGTCGTCCCGATTCTCCAGGCGAAGCGTCTTCCCAATGGGGTCCTCGTCGCGGAAATACTTTTCGGCGGTCTTCCGGCTTATGACCAGGGTATTGGGTGAAGAGAGCACGGTCTCGGGATCACCCTTGAGCAGGGGGATCGAGAAGACGCTGAAGACAGAAGGATCGGCAAAGATCACACGCTGTTCGCGGAAACTGTTGTCGCCATACTGGACGATATAATCGCCGCGATCCCGGAAGCGAACGGCATCCACGACCTCCGGGTACTCCGCCACCAGGGTCTTGGCCATGGGAGCGGCCTGGACGGCGATGTCGAAGTCTCGGCCCCCCCAGCGTGCCTCCATGGCGACCCGGTAGATCTGATCGGCGTGCTCGTGAAAGGCATCGTAGCTCAGCTCGTGCCTGACGTAAAGCAGGATCAACAGGCAGCTTGCCATACCGATGGCCAGGCCCACGATATTGATGAGTGAATATCCCTTGTGTTTTAAAAGGTTGCGCAGCGCGCTCTTGAGATAGTTCTTGAACATGCGTATCGCTCTCCTCGATTCAAACTCTACTATATTCTTTACGAAATTTGTAGGGAAAATGTTCCCGGGGCAAGCGGTTGCTTTTTTTCGGGCAATCAACTATGTTATCCGGACAAATCACGGCATCGCGGAACTGGAGGTAAAGAACATGAAAAAGGCGATAGTTTCCTGCATGGCTTTGAGCCTGGTCCTATCGATCTCGAGCGGCTGTGCGTCTAAGGAAGGGGCTGCAGGACCGCTTCCCTCGGAAGTCCAGGCGAAGATCCGCTCGGCGCTGTCTGAGAAGCGCAAAAACAACGAGCTGGAGACCTACGAGCTGTATGCAGCGGCACGCAAGGAGTTGGCCTTGCTGGAGATCGAGACGATTCGCAGCAAAGGGCTGGCGCGAGACGAGCAATATAAATACACGGAGCTCCTGACCTGGGCGGAGATGACGGATGAGGCCATCGCCGAGTATGGGAAGCTGGCAAAGGGGTCGGACCTCACGGCCCGGGAAGCCAGCAAGCAGCTTTTCGATCTGCAGATCCCCGAAGTTAAGGAGGATCCGGAAGGGTATGAAAAAATGCTGGCGGATTACAGGGCGAAGTTCGCGCCTTCTCCGGAGGACTCCTTCGGCCTTTACAGCCAGGTGGCCGTGCTCTCGCGTCACTATAACGAGAGCGGCGATCCGGAAGGCGCCATCCGTATCGTCATGGACGAGATCGATTATTTAAGCACGGATGCCCCTTATTTTTCCTTTCGGCTGCTTAGCGCCCGGTATCAGTCCTACCTGGACCTCGGGCGCAAGGATGAGATCATCGAGCTGTTGGCTGAGTACCAGCATAAGTTCGAGGATATTGCGGCGGAAAGGGAGAAGAATGCGCCCGCCGATGAAGAGGAGGCCAAAGAGTACGGCCGCACCACAAAGAGCTACGAGTCGATTGCGAAGGCCATGCAGTCAGGACTGGCGCGCATCATGATCACGAACGCCCAGGCCCCGGATTTTACCTTTACCCATTTCTTCAACACCGATCCCGTTGACCTGAAGAGGCTGCGCGGCCAGGTCGTGATGATCGACTTCTGGGCCACCTGGTGCGGGCCCTGTATCGGGACATTCCCCGAGCTGCGTGAGATCCATGCCGAGTATAAAGATAAAGGCCTGTTCGTGCTGGGGGTGACCGGTTTTCAGGGCAGCATGAGCAACCACGGCAAGGAGCGGGTGACGGAACTCTCAGAGGAAGAGGAACTGGCATTCATGCCGGAATTCATCGAGCATCAGAACGTGACCTGGCCCCTGGCGTTCTCGGACCGCAACTGCTACGACATCGAATACGGCATCACCGGGATCCCCACCTCTGGGATCATCGACAAGAAGGGGATCGTGCGGCTGTTCACGCACCCGGCCAACAAGGACCAGATCATCGCCCTTATCGAGGAACTGCTGGCGGAATAGTCAGAGCGCTATATAATGTATCCGAGGGCGCGGAGCATTTTTTTGGTTTTGTCGTCGACCTTATAAGCAGGCCTGTTCATGATTATCTCCCGGGTTGCCGCCTCCAACCG
>JAUXEH010000309.1 GCA_030620655.1 Candidatus Aminicenantota bacterium
AACCCCAAAAAGAACAAGGCGTTCAGCTACTGCGACACCCTCCTGCTTCTGGCCTACCGGGACGGCAAGGCGGTCGGCCGGATCATGGGGATCATCAACAGCCGGCACAACAACTATCGCAAGGAAAAGTCCGCGCGGTTCGGGTATCTGGAGGCATGGGAGGACAGGGAAGTGGTCGGGGCCCTCTTGGAGCGCGTGGAAGACTGGGCCCGGGAAAAGGGCATGGAACGGATCGTGGGGCCGTACGGATTCACGGACCAGGACCCGGAAGGCTTCATGATCGAAGGGTTTGACAGCCCCTCCACCGTCACATGTTACTACAACTTCGACTGGATGCCCGGCATGATCGAAGCGTTCGGTTACACCAAAGACATCGATTATGTGGTGTACAGGCTGGAGGTTCCCCAAGAGTTCCCCGAGTTCTTCACGAAGATCTATGAGAGGGCCCTCAGGAAGGGCGATTTCCAGGTCCTCGAATTCAAGAAGAAGAAGGATTTAAAGAACTATATAAAGCCTGTTCTACACCTGATGAACGAGTGCTATTCGGGCAGCGACATCTACGGCTACACTCCGCTGGAGGAGCAGGAGATGGAGGAGCTGGCTGCGCGCTACCTCCCGCTTCTGGACCCGAGGTTCATCAAAGGCGTTACAAAAGAGGACGAGGTCGTGGCCTTCATTATCGGCATGCCCAACCTGGTGGAAGGCATCCAGAAGGCCAAAGGCCGGCTGCTGCCGTTCGGGATTTTCAAGATCTTGAGGGCCTCAAAAAAGACCAAACAGCTGGACTTCCTGCTGGGGGCCATCAAAGAGCCGTACCGCGGGCGGGGTCTGGATGTGCTCATGGGGATGAAGATGTTCATGTCCGCGCAGGACGCCGGCATGGAGGTCATCGACACGCATCACGAGATGGAAAGCAACCTGCGCGTTCGGGGGGGGATGGAGCGGATGGGGGGGGTGATTTACAAGCGCTTCCGCATCTATCAGAAGGACCTCTCTCCCTGAGATTATTTCGCCTCCGCCCAGTTGATCCCCCACGCCAGATGAACCTTTAGAGGGACCTTCAGGGCCAGGGCGCCCGCCATCTTTTCTTGAACCAGCTTTTCCATCTCCTGGTATTCGCCTTCCGGGACCTCGAACACCAGTTCATCATGCACCTGGAGGATCATCCGGGATTTAAGCCGGAGTGCGCCCAACGCCTCCCATATGTCGAGCATGGCTTTTTTCATCAAGTCTGCGGCCGTCCCCTGGATGGGCGTGTTCAGGGCGATGCGGCGCCCGGCCTGCTGGGTGATCCGGTTGGGGCTGCGCAGGTCGGGGACAGGTCGTCGGCGCCCAAGGAGGGTCTCCGAATATCCTTTTTCCCGGGCATCCTCCACACAGGATTCCAGGAAGCGGAACACACCAGGGTATTGTTCGAAATAGCGGTCGATGAATCCCTGGGCCTCCCGGGCGGTTGTACCGAGCTCCTTGGCCAGAGAGAAGGCCGATGCTCCGTAGATGATGCTGAAATTGATGATCTTGGCCCGTCTGCGCGGCTCGCCTTCGAAAAGCATCCCCTCATCTCCGAATACTTGATTCGCCGTCTCCTGGTGGATATCGCGGTCATGGGCAAAGGTATCGATCAGGGTGGAGTCTTCCGACATGTGGGCCAGGACGCGCAGCTCGATCTGAGAATAATCGGCGGATAGAAACATGTGCTCGGGCTCGGGAATGAAAGCCTGGCGGAAGCGCGGCCCCCAGCAGCCGCGCACAGGGATGTTCTGCAGGTTGGGGTTGCTGGAGGAAAGGCGGCCGGTGGCGGCCACGGTCTGGTTGTAAGAGGAATGGATCCTCTGTGTCACCGGGTGGATGAGCAGGGGCAGGGCGTCCGCATAGGTGGATTTCAATTTAGCCAGCTGCCGGAATTCCAGCATGTACTGTGCGATGGGATGACCCGCAGCCAGGTCCTGGAGAACGTTTAGGCTGGTGGAGAATCTGTGCGTCTTCCTGGTCTTCTGGGTGGCCGGCAGCTTCAGTTTTTCGAACAGGATGTGTGCGAGCTGTTGGGGAGAGTTGAGGTTGAATTCCTCGCCGCTGAGGGCATAGATCTTCCGCCTCAGGTCTTCCATCCCTTCGTGGAGTTCGATGGACAGGCCCTCGAGGATTTCGGGATCGACCTTGACCCCCCACATCTCCATCTGCGCCAGGACCGGGATCAGCGGGCGCTCGATCTCCTCATACAGCCGGTCCTGCTTCTTCTCTCGGACTTGCGGCCAGAGGACCTCCGCGAGCTGCAGGGCCAGGTCCGCGTCCTGACAGGCGTATGGGGTCACCTTGTCGATGTCCACCAGGTTCATGGTGACCTCGTCCTTGCCCCTGCCCGCCACCTCATGATAGTCCATGGCTTTTACCTGGAGATAAGCCAGCGCCAGTCGGCCGAGGTTGTGCTGGCCCCAGTTGGGTTCATTCAGGTAGGAGAGCACCATGGTGTCCCGGTCGATTCCCTGCAGATTCAGGCCCTCTCTCTGCAGCACAATATAGTCGTACTTGATATTCTGTCCGATCTTCTTTATACCCGGGTCGGCCAGGACCGGCCCCAGGAGCTTCAGGGCCTTGTCTTTGGGGATTTGGCTGGGGGCTCCGGCATAGTCGTGCCCCAGGGGTAGATAGGCGGCGGTTCCCGGCTCCAGGGAAAAGGACATCCCCACCAGCCGCGCCCGCGTCGGGGCCGGGCTGTCGGTCTCGGTGTCCAGGGAGACCCTCTTGGCCCTTTTTATGTCGGCCACCAGTTTTTTCAGGTCCTTCTCCCGGAGGATGGCAGAATACGAGGTCCGGGACCGGCGGGAGCTTCCCAAATACGCCGAGAGCAGGGAGGTGAACTCCCACTCCTGAAGCAGGGGGATGAGGGTATCGTAATCCGGATCCGTCAAGGCCAGGCTGTCCAGATCGAATTCCAGCTCCAGGCTCGTCTCTATGGTCGCCAGCCGGCGGCTGAGGGAGAGGTCGTCCAGGCTTTCCTGGATCCTGGAGCGCACGCGCGGATTTTTCAGGCGTTCGAGGTTTTCCAGCAGGTTTTCCAGCGAACCGTACTCCTCCATAAGGGCCTTGGCGGTCTTTTCTCCCACGCCCGCCACACCGGGGATGTTGTCGGAGGAATCTCCCCAGAGTGCCAGGACGTCCACGACCTGGTCGGGCCGGACACCGAAGTCCTCTTTGACGGTCTTCTCATCCAGATAGAGCTCTTTGACCGGATTGAAGATCGAGGTGTCGGCATCCACCAACTGAAACATATCTTTGTCATGTGACACGATGACTGTATGCACGTGCTCGCCCGCGGCCTTACGTGCCAGGCTTCCGAGGAGGTCGTCGCCTTCGTATCCCGGTTTTTCATAGAAGGGGATGCGCAGGGCCTGAAGCAGGTTCTTGACCATCGGCACCTGAGGGACCAGGTCCTCGGGCATGGGCTTACGTGTGGCCTTGTATTCCTTGTAGAGGGAATGACGGAAGGTCGGGCCCTTGGAATCGAATACCACGCCTAGATACTTGGGATTCTCCTGCTCGATGAGCTTCCGCATCCCGGAGAGGAAGCCATAAACCGCATTGGTGGCGATCCCCTGCGAATTGGAAAGCCGCCGAATGGCGTAGTAGGCGCGGTAGAGCAGGGAGTTCCCGTCGATCAAGAACAATCTCTCTTTTCCTGGATCACTCATAAAATCTCCCGATACTGCTGGTGACTGAAACCATATTTATAAATCGGGATCTTTTACCCTTCGGGCGAGCCGATCTCGCGGCATCTGCTGCGTCATGTCGGGTCTCGCGGTGGTAAACCACAGCTTCGCCCTCCATGCCTTGCATCTGCCCCAATCTCGACTCGTGCGCGATCCAGGACCCCTGGATCAC
>JAUXEH010000202.1 GCA_030620655.1 Candidatus Aminicenantota bacterium
CCTGACCACGGGCGGGAATGGCATCCCCGCTGACACACCTACGCGGGTCATACGGGAGGACCCGGACCGCGAGGGCCTGCTCTACGCCGGCACCGAGTTCGGCATGTTCATCTCGTTCGATGACGGCGAGAACTGGCAGCCCTTCCAGCTCAACCTGCCCGTCACGCCGGTGACCGACATCAAGGTCTACCGCCAGGACCTGGTGCTCTCCACCATGGGCCGTTCCTTCTGGATCCTGGACAACATCCGGCCCCTGCATCAGATGACTGCGGAGATGGCCGATTCACCCGCCTTCCTCTTCGTCCCGCGCGACGCCTACCGGATGCGCTTCCGGGGCGGCATGCGCTCGCCCGCAGACCCGGAGTACCCCCCTCCCAGCGTCATGATCGACTACTACTTTGTGGAAAAGCCCTCCAGCGTGGCGACCCTGGAGATCATGGATGCCTCGGGAAAGGTCATCCGGGTCTTCTCCAGCGATTCCAAAACGTCGCGCCTGAATACCAGCGCCGGCATGCACCGCCTCCACTGGGACATGCGGCATTTCTATGAGTCTCCGGATACCAGGCCCAGCGGCCGTCCCTCCCGGCGCCGGGGCCCACTCATGGTTCCGGGCGCATATCAGGCCAGGCTTGCTGTCGGAGACTGGAGCCGGACGGTGCAGTTCGAAATCCTGATGGATCCCCGTGTGGCCGCCGACGGCGTGACCCGGGCCGACCTCGTCGCCCAGGAAAAGCTCACCCTGCAGGTGCTGGACCTGTTCGATCAGGCCCGCAGCGCTCAGGCTCGGGTCGATGCCCGGAAGAAAGAGCTGGATGCCCGGCTGGAAGAGGGCAGCCGCCTGACGCGTCAGGAGCGCAACACCCTGGAAAAGCTCGCCGCTGTCCGGGCGAAGCTCGTGACAGCCGAGGGCCGCTATCCCCAGCCCATGCTCATCGGTCAGATCAGTTATCTCCTGGGGATGCTCGACCGGGCGGATCAGAAAACGGGCCGGGATGCCTACTTCCGCTACGATGAACTGAGGCTCACACTCCAGGAGTGCCAGGAAGAGATAGATCAGGCCCTGAAAAACCGATAAACACGGCATTGACTTTCCCAAATGACTGTGCTATAAAATCTCCTCAGGTTTTACAGATGTTAGTTTTTACCCAAGACCCAACCTGCCTACAAGAGTGATTCCCCGTGTTATCAGTCTCCCCTTTTTCTGTTTCTCCTGCCCCATCGCGGCTTCCCTCGATGAGGCGTTGGATCGCTCCCTTTAGCGAGGTAGAGGCCTGAGGCCTTGGGTAAGGTATTTATTTTAAGGAGGTCCTGCTGTGGCTAAAGGGACTATTAAATGGTTTGACGAACGGAAGGGGTACGGCTTCATCGCCGCGGAAGACGGCAAGGATGTGTTCGTGCATTTCTCTTCCATCACTATGGCCGGGTTCAAGACCCTCGCAGAGGGTGACGAGGTCACCTTCGATGTCGAGGAAAACGAGCGTGGGCTGGTCGCAAAGAACGTCATGAAAGCGTAGTACGCGTTTTTTCCAGAATTCATTTCGAGCCAGGGGAGGTGTATGTCGTACACTTCCCTCACGCAAATGCACAATTTTTTTCTTGACGCATCTCTATCGAAAGGCATAATCTTACCTGTGTCTTGCCTTGAAAATCCGCACGAATAATCCAGGTTGACGTGGACTGTTCCCGGATATGGGCAGCTTTGAGGAGGTGCGAAGATGTCTGGAGAGACCGTCAGGCCGGGTCTTTATTTCTGTATTTTCTTAGTTCTGATCACTCTTCTGGGCTCTCCGGGGTATTCAGGCGAGGATCCGGAAGACAGCCTGCTGAAGAGCTTTGTGTGGCGCAACATAGGCCCCGCCAACATGGGAGGCCGCATCTCCGACATCCAGGCCCTGGATACGGACTACCGGATCGCTGTCACGGCCTCCGCCTCGGGCGGGGTGTGGAAGACCACCAACGCGGGGACCACTTGGGAGCCGATCTTCGACCGGTACGGTTCAGGCTCCATCGGGGCCGTGGGGCTGTTCCAGCAGGACCCGGACATCATCTGGGTCGGGACCGGTGAGGCCAATGTCCGCAACAGCGTGGGCTGGGGCGACGGGATCTACAAATCCACGGATGGGGGGAAGACCTTCACCCACATGGGCCTGAAGGACACCCACCACATTGCCAAGATCGCCACCCATCCGACGGATCCCGATGTCGTCTATGTCGCGGCCCAGGGACATCTGTGGGGCCACACCGGGGAGCGCGGCCTTTTCCGGACCGCGGACGGGGGCCGCACCTGGGAACGGCTTTCCGGAGGGCTGCCGGACGACGGACGCACCGGCTGCACCCACGTCCTGATCAATCCCAGGGATCCCGGCGTGATCTTTACCGCCTTCTGGGAACGGCTGCGGAGGCCCTACCGTTTCGACAGCGGGGGGCCCAACGGCGGACTCTTCAAGTCCGTGGACGGCGGCCGCACCTGGAAAAAGCTTACGAACGGCCTCCCCGGGGGCAACGTAGGGAGGATCGGTCTCGCCGTCTTCCGCCAGGATCCCCGCATCGTCATGGCCATCGTCGAGCACGGCTTCCAGCCGCGCCGGAATTCGGACGATCATGCGGACATGAGCAAGCTGGGCACCGGCATCTACCGCTCAGAAGACGGTGGCGAGACCTGGGCCTACCTCAACCGCTACAATGTCCGGCCGTTCTACTACAGCCAGATCTACATCAACCCCCTCGATGCGGACCGTGTGTATGTCATGGGGACGCGGGCCATGGTTTCCGAGGACGGCGGGAAGACGCTTACGGCAGGCATGCCCGGGATCGCCGGAGATTTCCATGTCATGTGGCTCGATCCCGGCGAAAAGGACCGCTACTACGTGGGCAACGACAAGGGGATCTCGATCACGCACGATCACGGCGCTCACTACAATTTCTTCGACAACTTCTGCATATCCCAGATCTACAATGTCTCGGCGGATCTGCGGGACCCCTACGCCGTGTACGTGGGGCTGCAGGACAATGGAGTCTGGGGCGGACCCTCCAACAGCCGTGACACCGTGGGCATCACCAACGACAACTGGTTCAAGTTCCACAGCGGGGACGGCTTTGTCACCGCCGTCGATCCCCTGGACTGGACCACGGTCTATTCCGAGAGCCAGGGAGGCCGGATGCGGCGCAACCACGCGGTGTTCCGGCAGGTGTCCGTGGGCATAACCCCCAGCTCCCAAAACACCCTCAACTGGGAGGATAGGATCCGCAAGGCTCCCGACGCCGCCCATCCTTCCCTGCGCATGAACTGGAACACCCCTTTCATCATCTCCCCGCACAACCCCCGGACGCTGTATTATGGGGCCAATTTCCTTTTCAAGAGCGTCAACCGGGGCGATACCTGGCTGATCATCAGCCCGGACCTCTCCACCAACGATCCGGTCAAGACCGACCGGGAGAGCGGAGGCTTGACCCGGGACGTGACCAGAGCGGAGACCCACTGCACCATCGTGACCCTCTCGGAGTCGCCCCTGAAGCCGGGTGTTATCTGGGCGGGGACCGACGACGGCAACCTGCAGCTCTCCGTTAACGACGGCGCCTCCTGGACCAACCTGAGGGACCGGATCCAGGGTGTCCCGGAGGGAATCTGGGTGAGCCGGGTGGAGGCGTCCCATCACGACCTTAAAACCTGCTATGTGACCTTCGACGGGCACCGCAGCGACGTGTTCCAGCCCTTTGTTTTCCGGACGCAGGACATGGGTCAGACCTGGGCGGAGATCACCTCCGACCTTCCGGAGGGCCACTGCACTTACGTCATTCGGGAGGATCCCAAGAATCCGAACCTCCTGTTCGTGGGCACCGAGTTCGCGGCCTTTGTGTCCTGGGATAAGGGAAAAGCGTGGATGCGGCTCAACAACAACCTGCCCACGGTCGCCGTCCATGACCTGCTTATCCATCCGAGCGGCGACCTCATCGCCGGCACGCACGGCCGCGGGGCCTGGATCCTGGACAACATCACGCCTCTCCAGCAGCTGACCGCCGATGTTCTGGAGACGGAGGCGTTCCTGTTCGCCGGCCCTACCGCCACACTGTGGAAAGGGATCAGCCGGGGAGGCACCCGGGGACATCAGCTCTTCATAGGCCGGAATCCCCTGACCATGGCCCAGGTGGAGCCGCCCAATTCCCCGCCTCAGGTGCGGAACTCGGCGGCAGTGGATTTCTATCTTAAGGATGAACCTCAAGGAAAGCCCGAGCTGGTCATAACCGATCTTACGGGGGATAAGTCATACACGGCCCGGCCGGATGCCACGCCCGGGATCAATCGATTCCTCTGGAGCCTGCAGTTTTCTCCCCTGAAATCCCAGCAGAAATCCTACAGGATGCGCCTGGAAGGGATCTTCGAGGGGCTGGAGAAAGCCTTGGAACCGGAGGGCCAAAAGCGCCTGAAGGAGCTGTATGCGGAGTTCCAGGACTCTGAAACCCCGGATGAGTGGAACCGCATCCGCAGGACCCTGATACAGGAGTTCTCGGAGGCCGCCCCTGATTTCCGTTTCTTTGGGATGGAGCTGCGCGGGCCCGCGGCCGGTCCCGGCCTCTATCATTTGAAACTGACGGTCGACGGGCAGGTCCTCGAGGGATTCCTGCGGGTGCGTGAGGACCCCCTTATATACCTGCCATGAAGTTTCTACAGAACGCCAACAGCAAACTGATCCGCCTCTTCATCCCGGACTACCAGCAGACGGACAACAAGAAGGTCCGCGTCCAGTACGGCCTCCTGGCCGGCTGGGTTTCGGTCTCTTTCACCCTGGTCCTGTTCGTGATCAAGATGTATCTCGGGCTCAGGGCCCAATCCATCTCGGTCATGGCCAACGCCTTCCATCTCCTCTCGCACCTGGTGAATTCCGTGATCCTCATCGTTAGCTTCCATGTCACCGCCCGGCCGGCCACGGAGAAGAATCCTTTCGGCCACGGGCGCATGGAGCACGTGGCCCCGCTGATCATGTCGATCTTCCTCTTCGTCTCCGGGGTCCAGCTGGCCGAGACCTCGGTCCACAGGGTGCTGGAACCACACGGTGTCCACTACTGGCCCGCGCTGATCTGGATACTCCTGGCGACCATCCTGGTCAAGCAGTTCCTGGCCCAGTTCGTACTCGACCTGGGGAAGCGGGTGGATTCGCAGGCCATCCTGACCAATGCCCATCACCACCGCATCGAGGCCGTGATGTCCCTGGCCGTGATCGGGGGGCTGGTGGCCGGGCACTATTTTCACCGTCCGGAGATGGACGGATACCTGGGGATCCTGGTCTCGCTGTGGCTGCTCTACCTCGGGTTCACACACGGCAAGGAAGCCCTGGTCCCACTCCTGGGACAGGCCCCCAGCAAGGAGATGATCGGCCGGATCCGCAAGACCGCCCGTTCTGTCGAGGGGGTGGAGGGCGTGCACGAGATCATCGTGCACGACTACGGCTCGCTCTATTCTCTCTCCGCGCATGTTGAGGTCCCGGAGAAATTCGGGTCCGCGGACATGCACGAGATCACGGAGCGCTGCGAGGCCCTGCTGCGCAAGGAATACGGCGGCGAGGTGGTGTGTCACACGGATCCGCTGATGGAGAAATCGCCCGAGATCCAGGCGGTGGAGGACACATTCCGGGCCCAGGTTCAGGGCATGCCGGAATTCCTCAGCTACCATGATTTCCGTGTGATCGCTCACTCGGAAAAACGGATCATCATCGTGGCGGACCTCGATTCAGCCGATGACGTGCCGGAGTCGGATTTCGAGGGGCTGAGCAAGGAGCTGGAGCAGCGAGTGTGCAG
>JAUXEH010000449.1 GCA_030620655.1 Candidatus Aminicenantota bacterium
CTTGACCGGCCTCGTCAGGCCCCTCAAGGGCGGCATCGTCATGGACATGAAGCGGATGAACCGGATTCTGGAGCTCAACGAAAAGGCCAGGTATGTGGTCGTGGAAGGCGGTGTGTCCCAGGGACAGCTTAAGGCCTATCTGGAAGAGCACTGCCCTCACTTGAGGCACAGCATCCCGGACGCGCCTCCTGCGACGACGGTGGCTGCGAACGTGGCCATCCACGGGCAGGGCCGGCTGACGCAGCAGTATGGCTTCAACTCCGACATGGTCACCGGCCTGGAGGTCGTTCTCGCCAACGGAAAGATCTGCAAGATCGGATCCTGTTCCGTGGGGCCTTACTGGTTTTCCAAAGGGCCCGCACTGCCGGATCTCTCCGGGCTGTTTCTCGGCTGGCTGGGCAGCACCGGCATCTTCACCCGAGTGGGATTGATGCTCTATCCCAACAAGCGGATCCGGGATGTAGAGATCTTCGTAACCGACCGGATCGAACTCGTAGAGGACATCGTCTACAGGCTCACCCATACGGAGATGACCGAGGACATCAACATCTGGTTTCAGCCCAAACCGCTCATGTTCAAGGACAACTACCACATCAACATATACTTTACGGGTGACACCGAGGAAGAGATCGAATTCAAGCGCAAGATGATCTGGGACGCCCTCCAGGTCCACATCGATTCGAAGGATGGCGGTTTCATGGGCGTTCAGCCCATGAAACCGATGTTGCTGGAGCAGCCGCAGCGGAGCGTCGCCGCATTCGCCGACGTGCCGAAAGGGGGCGGCTTCGAGTATTCCGGGCCGATCGCGCCCGTTGACAAGTTTCCCGAATACACGGAAAAGCTCCTGGAGCTGGCGCAGAAATACGACCTGCTCTATGCGGGCGCTGCGCGCATCATCTCCGGGGGTCATGCGATGATGTACGGCATCTCCTTTGCCTTCAATCGGGCGGACCCGGAGATGATGGCACGGGTGAAGGAAGCGCTGGACGAAGCCACGGAGTACGCCCTGGAACTCGGCGGCATCCCCTGGAAGCCCAACGTGACCGAACAGCAGATCGCCATGCGGATGATGGATCCGAACACCCTGGATCTCCTTCGGATGGTCAAGGAAAACCTGGATCCCAACGGAATTATGAACCCCGGAAACTGGGAGGTGGGCTGATGGAGGCGACCCGAGCATTGGAACATGGAGACCTGGTCCATCGTTGTTTTCGTTGCGGGTACTGCAAATTCCCTTCCGATTATGTTGATTTCAATTGTCCCTCTTACAAGGCGGCTCGCTTTGACACATTCTCGCCGGCCGGGAGGATGTGGCTCATCAGGGCATGGATGACCGGTGACCTGAAAACGAGCCCCCATTTTGCTGAGATCCTCTATTCGTGCCTCGCCTGCGGTAACTGTACCGAGCAGTGTGTCTACCCCCGATTCAAGGACTACCTGACGGATATCTTCGAGGAGGCAAAGGCCGAACTGGTCAACGAAGGCCTGATTCCTCCGCCAGTCAGGGACTATTTCAAGGCCGTCTCCGTAAACGGGAACCCCTATCGACTCCCGCAGGCGGATCGGGGAAAGTGGGTGGAGGGCACCGGCATCGAGGCGTTCTCCGATCAGGAATATTTGTTCTACGTAGGATGCGTAGGCTCCTATGACGAGGTGGGCAGTCACATGGCGCGGTCCGTCGGAGGCCTGCTGACCAGGCTGGGGGTGTCCTTCGGCACCCTGGGGGGCGAAGAGACCTGCGATGGCAACGAAGTGAGAACCCTGGGTGAGGTCGGGTTGTTCGAGGAGTTGGCGAAGAGAACCATCCGCACCTTCGGCGACAAAAGTGTACAAAAGGTGATTACCCTCGACCCGCACGCCCTGAATACGTTCCGGAAAGACTATGGCCGGCGGGGAGGCCGGTTTGAAGCCTATCATTACACCGA
>JAUXEH010000067.1 GCA_030620655.1 Candidatus Aminicenantota bacterium
ATAACAACAAACAAAACGGCGAGCCGGAACCCGCAAACAGGCCGGGATGATGGGAGGAAGAGGGTAGCCTGGTTACATCAATGCCAATGCATCTCTAACGCATTGGTAATAAAGAGGTTATAATGCCGAAGGGGGGACTCGAACCCCCATGAGCGAAACGCTCACATGGCCCTCAACCATGCGTGTCTACCAAATTCCACCACTTCGGCATTCTTGGGGGGGGCAATGCCCGATCTATCTACTTCTTCTCGGGTGGAGGGCTTTTCTTCTCGGTTTCTGACCCTTTCTTTTCCGGGGCCTTTTTCTCGGCCGCTTTCGGGTCTACGGCCTGCGGCTCTTCCGCTTTGGTGCCAGGCTGAGTCGTGGCTGCAGCTGCGGGCTGGTCCTTAACGGGGGGAGCCTGTTCGCCGCTCAATACCGATCCTGAAGACTGGTGACTGGAAATGATCCAGAGCCCCAAGGATGTGAACATGAACAGAACGGCGCAGATGGTCGTCATCTTGGTTAACAGGGTAGTGGCGCCGCGCGGGCCGAAGGCCGACTGGCTGCCGGCACCGCCGAAGGCGCCGGCCAGGTCGGCCGCCTTCCCGGACTGCAGCAGGACCGCCACGATCAGTACCATGCAAATCATGATGTGGATTACTGTCAGTAATGCTGTCATTTTTCTCTATACGCTCTTATCGATTCTTTTACGAGTTCTATAAACGAGTCTGCTTTGAGGGCTGCCCCCCCGACCAGGGCCCCGTTTATATCCTTCTCTTTCAACAGCGAAAAAGCATTGGCAGGCTTTACAGATCCGCCGTAGAGGATTATAGCACAGGAACAGGCCGTATTTCCATAGTTTTCTGAGAGCTTCTCACGGATGAAGGCATGGACCTCCTGGGCCTGCTCCGGGGTGGCCGTGAGCCCGGTTCCGATGGCCCAGATGGGTTCGTAGGCGATGATCACTTGGCTGAATTGCTCGGGTGTCAGGCCTTCCAGGCCCTCGCTCAGCTGCCGGCCGACCTTGGCCATGGTCTCGCCCTTCTCCCGTTCCTCCAGGGATTCCCCGACGCATAGGATGGGCAGGAGTCCGTGGTAGAGCGCCGCCTTTATCTTCTTGTTGACAGTCTCGTTGGTTTCGCCGAAGAACTGACGCCTTTCCGAGTGGCCGATGACCACATACCGGCACCCGGCCTCGACCAGCATGGGTGGGGAGATCTCCCCGGTGTAGGCACCCTGGTCTTCCCAGTACATATTCTGGGCGCCCAGCTGGATGGGGCTTTCGCACAGGGTATTTTTCACCTTGTTGAGCGCGGTAAAGGGCGGGATGACAACCACCTCGGCTTCCATCATGTCAGCGGATGCGGCCATGAGCTGGGAGACCAGCTCGTCCGCCTCGGCCACGGTCTTGTGCATCTTCCAGTTGCCTGCGATAAAGGGCGTTGCGTTGGTCAGTGTCATGTTATTTCTCCGATAGGGCCTCGATTCCCGGGAGGGTCTCGTTGGCTACATACTCGAGCGAGGCGCCTCCGCCGGTGGAGATGTGGGAGATCCGGTCCTGGACTCCGGCTTTGTAGAGGGCTGCGACCGAGTCCCCCCCGCCCACGACGGACATAGCCCCCGAATCCGCCACCGCGGCGGCCACGCTGTCGGTGCCGCGCGAGAACTGGGCGATCTCGAAGACGCCCATGGGGCCGTTCCAGAAGATGGTCCGGGAATTTTTTATGATGTCCCCGTAGGCGTCCACCGTGCGGGGCCCTATGTCCAGGGCCATGTGGTCGGGAGGGACGGGGAAGTCGAGGAGCACCTCTGAGGGGGCTGTGGCCGACATGGACTCCGCGATCACATGGTCCTGCGGCAGGTGGAAGTTGACCCCCTTGGCTTCGGCCTGCTCGAGGAGTGAGAGCGCCAACTCTGTTTTATCCGGCTCGACCAGGGAGAGGCCGGTCTCCTTGCCCAGGGCCTTGAAGAAGGTGTAGGCCATGGCTCCGCCGATCAGGATTTCGTCCGCCTTGTCGATCAGGCGTTTGATGACGGGGATCTTGTCAGACACCTTGGCCCCGCCCAGTATGGCCGTAAACGGCCTTTCCGGGGCGCGAACGAGTTTTTCCATGTATTCGACCTCTTTTTCGATCAGGAATCCGGCTGCCGCCTTCTTGACGAACTGGGTGATGGCCACGACCGAGGCATGTGCCCTGTGGCAGGTGCCGAAGGCATCGTTCACATAATAGTCGATCCTGCGGGCCAGGGCGCGGGCGAATTCGAAATCGTTTGCCTTTTCCTCGGCGTGGAAGCGGAGGTTTTCCAGAAGCAAAACGTGTCCACAGCCCAACCCCTGCTTCAGGCAGTCGACCTGGCCGCCGATGCAGTCGGGAGAGGATACCACATCCTGGGGGATGAGCTCGGCCAGCCGTGTGGCCACGGGCTTGAGGCTGAGCTCGGGGGTCACCTTGCCTTTGGGCCTTCCCAGGTGGGAGGCGGCGACCACACGAGCGCCTTTATCCAAGAGGTATTCGAGCGTGGGGAGGGCGGCCCGGATGCGGGCGTCGTTCCGGATGTTCCCGTTCTCGTCCAGCGGGACATTGAAGTCCACGCGCAAAAAAACCGTCTTGCAGTCCAGGTCAAGGTCTTTTACGGACAGCATGACCCTTTCAGCGTGAGATGTACTTGACCAGGTCGACCAGGCGGCAGGAATAGCCCCACTCGTTGTCGTACCAGCATAAGATCTTTACCAGGTTGCCCTCGATCACGCGCGTGAAGAGCCCGTCCACGATGGAGGAGTGGGGATTGGCCATGAAGTCGACCGATACCAGGGGGATCTCGGAGTAGTCCAGGATACCCTTGAGCTTGCCCCGGGCAGCGCCTTTGAGCGCAGCGTTGACCTCTTCTGCTGTGGTGTCCTTTTCCAGCAAAGCGACCAGGTCGACGACGGACACGTTGGGGGTGGGCACCCGCATGGCGAAGCCGTCGATCTTGCCCTTGAGCTCAGGTATGACCAGTCCGACGGCCTTGGCAGCCCCGGTCGTGGTCGGGATCTGGGACACGGCAGCGGCGCGGGCCCGGCGCAGGTCCTTGTGTGGGGCGTCCAGGATCCGCTGGTCTCCGGTGTAGGCGTGGATCGTGGTCATGAAGGCCTTCTGGATCTTGAATTCCTCGTGCAGGACCTTGGTCGGGGGGGCCAGGCAGTTGGTGGTGCAGGAGGCGTTGGAGATGATGTGGTGGTTGTCCGGGTCATAGGTCTCCTCGTTGACACCCAGGACCAGGGTCACGTCGGGTTCTACGGCCGGGGCGGAGATGATGACCTTCTCTGCGCCGCCCTGTTCTAAGTGCTTGGAAGCGTCCGGACGTTTGTTGAACAGGCCGGTGGACTCGATGACGATGGGCACACCCAGGTCTTTCCAGGGAAGGTTCCCGGGGTCTCTTTCCGAAAAGACCTTGGTCTTCTTGCCGTCTACGATGATATAGCCGTCTTCGGCTTTCACGTCCGAATCCAGGATCCCCAGGTTCGAATCGTATTTTAGCAGGTGTGCGAGCGTGTCGTCATCGGTGATGTCGTTGACGGCCACGATCTCGATGTCCGGGTCTTGGTAACAGCCGCGGAAAACATTGCGTCCGATCCTTCCGAAGCCGTTGATACCTATTCTAATACTCACGTTACCCTCCATTTAAATTTTACATTATGAATTTTGAGATAAATTATTATCTTTTTAGTAGCACAATTTCACGTGATGTGCAAGCCACGCCTCTTTTGGGGGTCAGGCTTTGATAATTTTGATAATTCATGACAGAGACCCCAAATCTGACCCCCAAAAGAGGTTTTGTGGTACAATCAGGGAAATCCTGGAGCTGAGGTGAGGTAATGAAGATACTGACATCGGCGCAGATGCGGCGCATGGACAGCCATGCCATAGAGGAGCTGGGGATCATCGGGCCGGTACTCATGGAGAACGCCGGGCTCGAGATCGTCCGGGCCATACTGGAGCGCTTCCCCGAGATCCAGACGGAAAATGTGATCATCGTGGCCGGGAAAGGAAACAACGGCGGGGACGGCTTCGTAGTGGCCCGCCACCTGTTCAATCGGGGCGCTCGGCCCCTGATCCTCCTGATTGGAGCGAAAAAAGATGTCAAGGGGGATGCCGCACTCAACCTGACCATGGCAGACCGGATGGGGATCGAGATCCGGGAGATCACATCCCCGGAGCTCTGGAACAAGGCCCGGCGGAAGCTCAAGGAGGCGACCCTGCTGGTGGACGCGGTCTTCGGCACCGGTCTCACCAAGCCGGCGGCAGGGATCTACGCTAAGATCATAGAAGACATCAACCGCTCCCCGGCCTTTTGCGCGGCCGTGGACATCCCATCGGGCCTTTCCTCGGACATATTCCAGCCCGTCGGCCCCTGTGTGCGGGCGGACCTCACGGTCACCATGGCCGCGCCCAAGATCGCCCACATGTTCATGCCCACCGAGGAGTTGTGCGGCGAGCTGGTTGTGGCCGACATCAGCATGCCGCCCTTCATGTTCGAGGATCCGGAACTCAAGCTCGAGATGGTGGAGGAGAAGGACATCGCCCCCTGTTTCAAGAAGAGGAGGCGGGACAGCCATAAGGGCACGTTCGGTCACCTGCTGATCGTCGCGGGCTCGCGGGGCAAGACCGGGGCCGCGAGCATGGCCGCCAAGGCGGCCCTAAAGACCGGAGCCGGCCTTGTGACCGTGGCCACCCCAGGCTCGTGCCTGACCCTGGTGGCACGTTCCATGCCCGAGCTCATGACAGAGCCGCTTCCCGAAACGGACGATGGCACTCCGGCGGCTTCGGCCGCTGAATGTATACTGAAGCTCCTCAGAGGTAAGGATGCCCTGATGCTGGGCCCCGGGATATCTACCAACCCGGAGACCGCCGAGATGGTGCTCGGCCTGCTCCCCGCGGTCAAGGTACCGGCCGTGATCGATGCCGACGGGCTGAACATCATCGCGGAGAGGCCGGAGGTGCTTAAAACCCTGAAACAACCGGCCGTCCTGACCCCCCACCCGGGAGAGTTCGCACGTCTGTGCGGGGAATCTACCCGGAATGTGGTGCGGGAAAAGCTCCGCCTCGCCCCGGAATTCGCCCGGGAGTACGGCGTGTACCTGGTTCTGAAGGGCCACCGGACTCTGACGGCCGCCCCGGATGGCCGGGTCTTCGTCAATCCTACGGGAAACCCGGGCATGGCGACAGGCGGCACGGGTGATGTGCTCAGCGGCATGCTGGGCTCCATGATCATGCAGGGCCCCGACTTCCTGAAATCCGTGCTGGCGGCCATCTACGTGCACGGCCTGAGCGGGGACCTGGCCGTAGAACGATTTGGGGAGAAAACCCTGATAGCAGGGAACATCATCACTCATCTTCCGGCGGCGGTTAAAACGATCGTGTATCGCGGCACGCATCCATGTTGAAATACAGCACGACCGAGGTCCGCATCACGAACTCCGAGCGGGAGACGTTCGAGCTGGCCCGGGAGCTGGGGGCCCGCCTGCAGGGGACGGAGGTCGTGCTGCTGGTCGGGGAGCTGGGGGCGGGGAAGACGGTGTTTTCCCGGGGGCTGGCGGCCGGGCTGGGGCTCGAGGACATAACACAGGTCTGCAGCCCCTCCTTCACCCTGGTCAATGTGTATCAGGGCCGGGTGTCCGTCTTTCACATGGACCTCTACCGCCTGGGAAAGAAGTCGGATGTTTATGACCTGGGCTGGGAGGATTTCCTGGGGCAGGGGGTGATCATAGTCGAGTGGGCCGAAAAGTTGGATTACACCGAAGAGTCCATCTATGTCCACATCCGGGTGGGCGAGGGCGACGAGCGCTTTATAACCGTCTCCGAGGCCCCGCCACCCAATCCCGTTCCTCGGTAGCTAAGGTGGTTATCGAGGCTTGAAGGCGGCCAGCAGCGCCCTGATGGCACCTGAAATGTCGTCCGCGTCCCAGACAGCCGAGATCACGGCCATGCCGTCGGCACCCGAGGACGCCACCTCTTCCGCCCGGTCGACCGTGATGCCGCCGATGGCCAGGACCGGGATCTTGACATCGGCCTTGATAGCCCTCAATCCTTCGGTGCCCACTATCCCGGGCAGATCTTCTTTGGAGGACGTGTAGAAGACCGGCCCCACGCCCAGGTAATCGGCTCCCCCGGCTTCCGCGGCCCGGGCCTCCTCCACCGTGCTGACGCTGATCCCGATGATTCTTTTCTTCCCCAACAGCGCCCGCGCGGCCTTCAGCGGCAGGTCTCTCTGGCCCAGATGTGCTCCTTGTGCCCCGCAGGCCAGCGCGATGTCCACGCGGTCATTTATTATTAACGGAACACTGTGCCCTCGCAGCACCTTTTCGATCTTGCCGCCCAGGTCGAAAAGATCCGCCGTATCCAGCCCCTTGGCCCGGAACTGTATCATGGTGGCACCGGCTTCCACAGACTCCTTCACCACCGAAGGAAGGAAACGACCTCCGGCCGCCTTGATATCGGCGATCACGCAAAGCCTCCAATCGATCTTTGCCATGGATTTCCCTAGCATCATTGCGTTCATCTTACCAGGAATCCCAGCGAAAGGTCTAATTCTGTATAAACAGCGATGGTATAGCGCACTTATCCGCAATCTGTCACATACCTCTTGACGTTTCTTGTGTTGGAAGTGTTTGCAAAAGAGGCCCGCTTTGAGTATATATGATACATCACTCCATTGGAGGTGCTTCCCCATGTTTTCAGACATTATTGACGTCATACTGGGAAACGTCTATCTGAAGTTTCTTGCCACTCTGGTCTTGTCTCTGATCGTGGCTTTCATGGCCAAACTCATCATGAAAAGGATCTTCAGGCCGCTGGCCCGGAAGACGAAAACCAAGATTGATGATCTTTTAGTGAGGAGTATATCTTCGGTCATATTCTATGCCGTCCTCGCCTATGGTTTCAGGCTGGGGTTCTCTCATTTCCAGTTTGATTCCGCTGCCCTGACAAACCTGGTCGATTCCCTGCTGGTCTTGATCATCAGTATATTCCTTATCCGGATCATCAACAATTTCGCCAAACACTGGAAGACTGAATGGGCTGACAAGACGGAGTCGACGGCCGACGACCGCCTGATCCCTCTCCTGAAAAATATACTGGAGGCCGTTGTGATCGTCCTAGCCGTGTTTTTCATCCTGGATGTATGGGATGTCAACATCACCCCCCTGTTGGGGACTGCGGGCTTGGCCGGGATCGCCCTCAGCTTCGCAGTCAAGGATTCACTGGCCAACATCATCGGCGGGATCCAGCTCGTCATTGACAAGACCTTCAAGGTGGGGGATAAGGTCGAGCTTGAGTCCGGCGATATGGGCGTGATCCTGGATATCGGGCTGAGGAGCACCAAGCTGCGCACCTATGACAACGAGGTCATCTACATCCCCAACGGCCAACTGGCCAATGCCAGGATCAAGAACTTCACGGTCCCGGATCTATCCATCCGAGTCAATGTGAACTTCGGGGTTGAATATGGATCGGAAACCGAGAAGGTACGGAATGTCGTCCTGAATGCCGTCAGGGCCACGGCCGGTGTGCTCGAAGAACCGGAGCCGGTGGTCCAGTTCCTCAAGATGTCGGATTTCTCCCTGGATTTCGTGGCCCGGGCCTGGGTGGCCAGCTATGCGGAGGCCTATGCGATGAAAGTCGAGCTCACAGATGTAATCTACAACGCCCTTGGTGAGGCCGAGATCGGTATCCCATTTCCCACTCGAACCGTCTTTACCAAGGAGATCAAATAAGAATGGAAACGAAGAAAACGCATATGCTGGAGAAATGTCTGCAGAAGATACCGGAGGTCAAGGACTTCCCCAAGCCGGGCATCGGCTTCAAGGATATCACGCCCCTGGTGGAGGATGCCGAGTGTTTCCGTTTCATGGTCGACCAACTGGCGGCTTGGGCCGAAGAGCAGGGGGCCGAGATCGTAGCCGGCATCGAATCCCGCGGCTTCCTGTTCGGCGCGGCCGTGGCGTACAAGCTGGGACTGGGGTTGGCCGTGGTTAGGAAAAAGGGCAAGCTGCCGCGTGAGACCGTGAGTGTGCGTGCCCCCAACGAGTATGCGGTCGAATACTTTGAAATGCACACGGACAGCGTAAGATCCGGGCAGAAAGTCCTGATTATCGACGATCTGATCGCCACGGGATCCTCCTCCATCAGCGCCATCGACCTGGTCCAGAAACTGGGAGGGGACGTGGTCGGATTTGCGGCGGTGGTCGAGCTTGCGTTCCTGAAGGGCGTGGAGGCCATCCGCTCCGCCCATCCCGATGTGGAAATCAAGGCCCTGATCCGATTCGACGAATGAAGGACTGGTTGAACCGGTTTTTCAAGCTGGAGGAAAACCAGACCACGGTCCGGGTGGAGATGCTGGGCGGTGTCACCACCTTCATGACCATGTCCTACATCATCTTTTTCCAGCCTGCGGTCCTCTCTGCCGCCGGCATGGACTGGGGCGCCGTCATGGTGGCCACCTGCCTCTCCGCCGCCCTGGCGACGCTGCTCATGGGGCTGCTGGCGCGCTATCCCATCGCCCTGGCTCCGGCCGTGGGGCACAACGTATTTTTTGCCGTGGTGGTGTGCGGGACCATGGGCTACTCCTGGCAGGTGGCGCTGGGGGCGGTCTTCATCTCGGGCTCGGTGTTTATCCTGCTTTCCCTGTTGGGCGCCTGGGACAGGCTGGTCGCCGGTGTGCCTGATTCCCTCAAGCATGCCATCGCCGTGGGGATCGGGCTCCTGATCGCGTTTGTGGGGCTGCAGTACGCCGGCCTGGTCGTGGCCGAGCCCACGGTGCTGGTCCAGATCGGAGACTTGACCAGCAAGCCGGTGGTCATGGCTCTCTTCGGGGTGGCGTTGACCGCCGTGCTCATGGCGCTCAAGGTGCGAGGGGCCATCCTCATCGGGATCCTGGCCACGGCCGCGTTGGGCATTCCCCTGGGTGTCGTGCAGTACCAGGGTATCCTTGCCGCTCCGCCCTCCATCGCCCCCACTCTGTTCAAGCTGGACATCCTCGGGGCCCTGCAGACCGGGCTTGTGACCGTGATCTTCGTGTTCTTTTTCCTGGACCTTTTCGATACGGTCGGGACCCTGATCGGTGTCAGCAGCCAGGCCGGCTTCCTTAAAGACGGGAAACTGCCGCGCTCCAACCAAGCCATGTTCTCCGATGCCGTGGGCACGGTCGGGGGAGCGCTCCTGGGCACATCCACGGTGACCAGCTACGTGGAAAGCGCCACCGGGATCTCCCAGGGGGCGCGTACCGGGCTGGCCAACATGTTCACCTCCTTTCTCTTCCTGGTGGCCCTGTTTTTCAGTCCCCTGGCCGCGATGGTGGGCGGGGAGTACGCCTACAGCGTGACGAGCCTGGTAGGCGGGGAGAGCGTCACCCGGCAGCTCCTGCTCCGTCCCGTGATCGCGCCTCCCTTGATCATCGTGGGCTTCCTGATGATGAAAAGCGTCAGGCACATTCAGTGGGATGACCTGACCGAAGGCATCCCCGCCTTCCTGGCCATCATATTCATGCCCCTGACTCTGAGTATCACGGAAGGGATCGCTTTCGGGTTTGTCTCCTATTCCCTGCTGAAGCTTGTGACGGGGAAGGGCCGCCAGGTGCACTGGCTGATCTATGTCTTTTCCGTCCTGTTCATCATCAAATACATCATCAGCTGACACCGGTTTGACAGGACCTTGGCCGTTAGACTACCATAGAAGCACTGATGAACGGGGAATACGGCCAATGACAGACTTTTTCCAGAACGGGGTTATCACCACATTTCATAACCTGGGTACCTCCAGGATCTGCAGCCTGGAGGAGCAGCTCAAGGACTTCTCCCGCATCCGGCCCATAGCCCTGGTGCTGCCCTCGCTCTACCGGGAGTACGCCAGCGGTGCGCTGCCCAACATCATGCAGACCCTCAAAAAGGCCAACTATCTGAACGAGATCGTCCTCTGCCTCGACCGCTGCACAGCGCCCCAGTTCAAGGAGATCAAGAATGCGTTCGCCTCGGTCAAGAAACTGACTCTTATCTGGAACGACGGGCCGAGGCTGAAGAAGCTCTATCAGCTCCTGGACCAGAACAACCTCTCCCCCGGAGATTCCGGCAAGGGGCGTGCCGTGTGGATCGCCATGGGGTATGTCCTGGCCCGGGGAAAGAGCCAGGTCATCGCCGTGCATGACTGCGATATCATCAACTACGAACGGATGCTTCTGGCCCGCCTGTGCTATCCGGTGGCCACCCCGCACAACGAGTACGAGTTCTGCAAGGGCTACTACAGCCGGGTGACCGACAAGATGTACGGGAGGGCTACACGGCTCTTTTTCACCCCGTTTGTCCGGGCTTTGCAGAAGATCCTCGGCTACCTGCCCTTCCTGGTCTACATCGACAGCTTCCGCTATCCCCTGGCCGGCGAGATCGCCATGCGGCGCGACCTGGCCATGGCCATGCAGATCCCCAGCGACTGGGGGCTGGAAGTAGGGACCCTGGCCGAGGTGTACCGCAGCGTCACGCTGAGCCGCATAAGCCAGGTGGATATCGCCGACACCTACGAACACAAGCACCAGCCTTTGAGCGCGGGCGATCCCAGCCGGGGGATCACGAAGATGACCGTCGACATCACCAAGTCGATCTACCGGACGCTGGCCCAGGAGGGCGTCGAATTTTCCGAGGGCTTCTTCAAATCCCTGGGGAACATTTATCTGCGCATGGCCCAGGAGGCCATCGTGAGGTACGAGAACGATGCCGCCATCAACTGCCTGAAGTTCGACCGCCATTCCGAGTCCACGGCCGTGGAGGCGTTTTCCCGGGGGATCCAGAGGGCGGGAGACCAATTCTGGCAGAGCCCGTCCGTGACCAACCTGATCCCCAGCTGGCACCGCGTCATCGCCGCCATGCCCGGGTTCTTCAGCCAGCTCAAGGAAGCCGTACAGAGTTTCAATGAAACCACTTGAGGTGTATCGGAGTTATCAGAAGGGAGTGGAAGAGAAAAAAACTCCCGCTTAGGATAAACGTATAAAAAGCTGAGACGTATGAGTGTATAAGTAGGTATATACTAACGGAGCATGACCATGGTGTTTTCCAAAAAAATCCTGACCATAGTGTTGATCGTTATCGTGTTGGGGGCTGCGGCCTATTACGTGTTCATGGTGAAAGGTGTCGGTTTGAAAGCGGACACGGCTGGGGAGGAGAGCGAACCGGAACAGCGGCCGACGGAGACGCCCTTACCCGTCAAGGTAGGGGAGGTCATACGCGGCGATCTGATCATCCGGCTCAAATCTCCGGGAGAAGCGGTAACGAACATGCATGTCGGCATGAAGGCCGAAATCTCAGGCAAGGTCAAGCGGATCCTGGTGAAGGAGAGCCAGCGTGTGAAACAGGGGCAGGTCCTGCTGGAACTGGATGACCGGGAGGCCAGGCTGAACCTGGAGAACAGCGAAGCCAGCCGGCTGGAGACGCTCTCCAAGTTCATACTCGAGCAGCAGTTCGCGGGCAGCAACCAGGAAG
>JAUXEH010000270.1 GCA_030620655.1 Candidatus Aminicenantota bacterium
CGGCCAGGTCATAACCACCGACCCCAACCTGGCCGATGAGCAGGTGGCACGGTGGTACTCGGTGGCCTTCGACGATGCGGGACAGCCCGGGCTGCAGCCGCATCTCACGGCCGGATCGGACTACCGGTTCCCGGAACAGGACATCCCTCTCGGCGTGGCCAGGGCCGGGCATCCGGTCCGGACGGCGGCCTTCGGCGGCGAGGTGTGGTTCTCCTGGGCGGGGCTCAAGCCGGAAGCCCGCTACCGCCTGCGCCTGACCTTCCTCTCCGATGCGCCCCGGACGCAGCAGATATTTCTGGACGGAAAGGTGGTGGTCGAGGAGCTGCGGCTGCCCGAAAACCGCATCGTCTACTGCATCGTGGACCTGCCCTCCTCCCAACCGGATGGGGCGTGCGAACTCAAGATCCGGAAGCTGGAGGGGCCCAGCGCCGTCGTCTCCATGGTCGAGCTCTATTCCAACATGGCCGGACTCCTTCCGGATCCGGTTTTCGAGGCGAACGGAGACTGCCGGGGCCGGATCGAGGGATCCCTGTTCGACCGCAACCATCCAACCCGACCCTATTCCGGTATCGAGATCCGCCTCGTTTCTTCGTATCCGACACGAGTCCTGACCACGCGGACAGACGAGGGCGGGCTCTTCCGCTTCAGGGTTCCCCGCTCCTGGGTGGCTCTGGGGACCGACTCGGCCCGGGTAACGGCCGAACTCCCCGGGGAGCTGTTGGCCCTCGACATAACGATGCAGGGCGTGTTCCCGCCCCGGCTGACTCCCCGGCCCGTGCGAGCCCGGCACCTGACCGAGACCGAGATCAGCCTGAACGGCACCTGGCGCTTCCACGAATCCCCTCCGGTGGATTTCCCTGCCCTGGATCCCTCTTCGACAGGGGGCTGGGACACCATACAGGTCCCGGGAGAATGGGCCATGCAGGGCTTCGAGGTCCCGGCCGGCACGGCCGCCGCTTATCTGCGGGAATTCGAGCTCCCTGCTTCCTGGGCCGGCCTCCGGACCATCCTGCGCTGTGATGCGGTGTACAGCGATGCCGTGGTCTTCATCAACGGCGGGCGGGCCGGCTCCCACAGGGGCGGGTTCACCGCCTTCGAGCTGGATGTGACCGGCCTGGTCAAACCGGGCCCGAACTTCATCGCCCTGGCCGTCAAGAGCGAATCGCTGGAAGACGTCCTGGCCAGCGGGAGCCAGTACGCAGCCCATCCCCTGGGCGGCATCACCCGCAAGCTCAGCCTGTGGGCCGTCCCTCCCTGCTTTGTCTCCCGGCTCCACACCACGACCCGTTTCGACGCAGACTACAACGACGCCGTGCTGGACCTGCAGCTTGAGGTGTTCAACTCCACGGGCCGCAGCATCGAAGAGCCAGTGCTGCACGTCAGCCTGCGCGACCGGAAGGGACACAGGGTCCCGGTCCAGCCCGAGAGGATCCCGCTTCCCGTCCTGCCCGCCCAGGAGGGCAAAAGCGGGCGCGTATCCATCACCGTACTCCGCCCCCTGAAGTGGGACTGCGAGCACCCCAACCTCTACACACTGACCTGCACCCTGGAGCACAACGGTCGGTTTCAGGAGACCCTGCGCCGCCGCGTCGGCTTCCGCCAGGTCGAGGTGAGCGGCGATCAGGTCCTGGTCAACGGGCACCCGGTCAAGCTGCGGGGCGTCAACCGGCACGAGGCCCACCCGCTGCGCGGCCGGAGCCTCACACCCGAACTCTGGAAAGAGGACGCGCTCAAGTACCGCAGCGCCAACATCAACTACATCCGCACGTCGCACTATCCCCCGGCCGAAGAATTCCTGCAGGCCTGTGACGAGGTGGGGCTGTTCGTGGAGTGCGAGGCGCCGCTGTGCTGGGTCCAGCACGGAGCCAACACCAGCTGGGATCAGCCGGGATGGGACCACCGGGACCGCAGATTCCTCCTGCCTCTGATGCTGGCCAACCTGGAATCCATCGAGCTCAACCGGGATCACCCCTCCATCCTGATCTGGTCCCTGGCCAACGAGTCCCGCTGGAGCCCGCTGTTCGCCGAGGTCCTGGAGATGGTCAAACAGACCGACCCCAGCCGGCCGGTGTCGTTCCATGACCAGTGCTGGGGCACCTACAACAACGCCGGCAGCACCGCAGGCATCGCCAACTTCCACTACCCCGGCCCGGACGGCCCTGCAAAGGCGTCTCAGGTTTCCCGGCCGCTCCTCTTCGGCGAGTACTGCCACTTGAACGCCTACAACCGGCACGAGCTGGTGACCGACCCGGGCCTGCGGGATGCCTGGGGCGAGCCCTTCCGGGCCATGTGGGAGACGATGTACTCGGATCCCGGGATCCTGGGAGGGGCACTCTGGTCGGGGATCGACGACACCTTCTTCCTCCCCCCTGAGGGCACCGCCGTAGGCTACGGCACCTGGGGGCCACTGGACGGCTGGCGGCGGGAAAAACCGGAATATTGGCACATCAAGAAGACCTACTCCCCCATCAAACTCCTGACCTCGGGGACCGCCGCTCCGCGAGATGAGGAACCGATGGAAATCGGTCTGGAGAACCGGCATGACTTCACCGACATCGGTGAGATGGACATCCGCTGGTCGCTCACCGATGGCAGGAGAGGCCGTGTCAAAGCCCGCATTCCCCCCCGGCAGAGAGGATCGCTCCTCATTCCGGGGCAGGGAAAAGGCCTGGAGCATCAGACCCTCTTCCTGGAATTCTTCAGCCCGCACGGTTTCCTGGTCGACGCATTCAAGATCCCCATAGGGCAAACCGCCATCGAGTCACAGCCGCCGGGACAGAAGCACGTGATTCGAGGACCCCTGGAGCTTTCTCAGGACCGGGAAACGATCGCCGTCACCGCCGACGGCCTCGAGGTGATAGTGGATGCCCGGACCGGCCGGCTGCGTTCCGCGCGGCTCCACAACCGCGTTATCCTGGCAGGGGGCCCGGAGCTCATGCTTCTGCCCCTCAACCGGGAGGGCGGAACCCAGATGACGCCCGAATCCCAGGAATTCGCCCCCTTTACACAAGCCTGCACCGGCTGGGAGGCGGAGGCGGTGGAGGCCCGGCCTACGGCCGACGGCGTAAGCATCCGGGTCACGGGCGCATATGATCAGGCTATAGGAGGATATACGCTCAACATCCGGGATTCGGGGGCCGTTGAGGTGCACTACCGCTTCACCTGCCGCGAGGAGATCGACCCGCGCCAGGCCGGCCTCGTTTTTTCCCTGCCGCGAGGGTTCGACACCCTGACCTGGCGGCGCCGCGGCCTGTGGACGGTCTACCCGGAGGACCACATCGGACGCCTGGAAGGCAGCGCTTTGGCTTTTCCGGGAAATCCCCCAAGCGGCCCGGCCGGCCCCCGCACCAGGCCTGCCTGGCCCTGGTCACGGGATGGCAGCGCTTTAGGCAGCAACGACTTCCGGTCCACCAAATCGAACATCGAGTGGGCCGTCCTCTCAGACAGCGAGGGGCGCGGGTTCGCTGCCCTGTCCGGGGAAGGGAAAAAGCACGTCCGCTGCTGGGCGGACGGGGATGCCGTGCGCATGCTGATCGCCGTCTATAACAATGCCGGGGCCGAGCGGTTCTATGTCCGCCACGCCCAAAGCGGGTACCGGCCGCTCAAGCCCGGCTCGGTGGTCTCCGGAACCATCGACCTGAATTTTATCGTCACGCATTAGCTCGTGAATTATTCAGGTTTTAATAAATGAAAAAAAAGCGGAAGAAACCGCTGAGGCCGATCGTCAAACATTTGTGTACTGGATGAACTCTGCCAACCATATTCCCATGCATCACCTTTATCATATTTATCATACAACCATCACGGAGGAGAACGAAACATGAGAGTTTTATCGAGGTTTATCACCGCGACTTTTCTGCTGTGTATCCTGCTGGTCTTCCCGCTCCACCACAGCGCGGAAAACGCGGCTTCGGCCGGGTATCACGACTATGCGGGCCTGAGCAGTGCGCTGAAGCAGCTGGCACAGCAGCACTCCGAGGTCATCCAGCTGACCTCCATAGGGAAAACCGGAAAAGGCCGGGACATCTGGATGCTCCAGGTCTCGGGGACCAAGGGCCCGGATCCGCTGTCCAAGCAGGCGCTGCTCATCGTCGGCAATGCCGAGGGCGATCACGTCATCGGCAGCGAAGTGGCGCTGGGCATCGCGGGCTACTTGGCCCAAAACTACGGCCAGGACGAGGAGGTCACAAGGGTCCTGGACTCCCGGACCTTCTACATCGTTCCCCGTCTGAACCCGGACGGGGCAGAGCTGTTTTTCGGCACGACCCTGCACGAATATGCCGGAAACCTCAACCCCCGGGACGACGACTATGACTGGAAGGTGGACGAGGACGGCCCCGAGGACCTGAACGGCGACGGGCTCATCACCCTCATGCGGGTGAAGGACAAGGCGGGCGACTGGTGTGCGGATGACAAGGACCCGCGCCTCATGAAGAAGAAGACGGCGGACACGCCTCCCGGCCAGCTCTACCAGATCTACCCGGAAGGGACCGACAACGACGGCGACGGGCACTACAACGAGGACGGGCCCGGCGGCTTCGACATCAACCGCAACTTCCCCCACAACTTC
>JAUXEH010000186.1 GCA_030620655.1 Candidatus Aminicenantota bacterium
ATCAAGGACAAATCCACGCTGCTGCAGCCGCTGCGCACCCTTTCCGAAGCGCTCACCAAGATCACGAGGTTCATGATCGGCCTGGCACCGCTGGGTGTTTTCGCCATAACCGCCAGCGCCGCCGGGACCATAACCCTCAATGAGCTGGGCCGTTTGCAGGCCTATTTCATCACCTATATTTTTGCCGCGCTGCTTCTGACATTCTGGATCCTCCCCACCGTGATCTCCACCTTCACGCCCTTCAAGTTTGGTGATATCCTGCGGATGTCCAAAGAGGCCTTGATCACCGGTTTTGCCACTGACAGCCTCTTCATCATCCTTCCCGTCCTGATCGAGAACTCCAAGGAAATGTTCCGCAAGTATAAACTTGAGAAAAACGACACCTCCTTTGTCACCGACATCGTCATACCGATCTCTTTTAATTTCCCCCTCCTGGGCCGGTTGCTCTCGCTCCTCTTCGTCCTGTTTGCCGGATGGTTTTACGGAACCCCCATTGGCATAACCGGCTACCCGGTCCTGATGGGAGTCGGGCTGTTCAGCCTGTTCGGAAAAGCTTATATCGCCCTCCCCTTTCTGCTGAACACCATGCACCTCCCGGTGGACATCTTCGAACTCTACCATGTGACCGCCCTGCTCAACGGTCGGTTTGCTACGCTGGTTTCGGCTGTGCACCTGCTGGCGCTGACCATCCTGATCACCTGTGCAGTTTCGGGCACCCTGACCTTTAGGGTGAAAAAACTGCTAGCCAGCCTGGGAACAAGCCTTATCATCCTCGCAGTGGGGATCATCGGCATCAACGCCTTCTTGAGCCGGTCCCTCCAAGATTCCTATTCCAAGGACAAGGTCATCGCCAGCATGCAGATGCTGGAAGACCCGGTGCCTTTTGTCGTCCACAAAACCCTCCCCTCCGACCTCGATCCGTCTGAGAAGGGCCGGCCCCGCTTGTCTCTCATCCGAGAGAGGGGAACCCTCAAGGTGGGATTCCAGAGCGACCACCTGCCCGTCTCCTATTTCAACAGCGCCGGCGACCTGGTAGGATTCGATGTGGAGCTCATGCACATCCTGGCACGCGAACTGGATGTTTCTCTGGAATTTGTCCCTACCGATCTGGCGTCTCTGGTCGAACATCTGAACCAGGGATATTTCGATATCGCCATATCCGGGATCCCCATAAACACCTCCTATATAGAACAGCTGGCCTTCTCAGACTCATACCTGGACGTCACGCTGGCCCTGGTAGTGCCGGATTTCCGGAGGAGCGAATTCGCCACCCTGAAAAAGATCGTGGATATGGACGATCTCAAGATCGGCATAATCGAGAATCTTGATTATTTTGTCCGGGCCCTGAAAGATGCATTCCCCAAAGCCGAGATCGTAGAACTCAGGTCCAATCGTGAGTTCTACGAGGGAACAGGCCCAGAGGTGGATGCCATACTGACAAGTGCTGAATCCGGTGCGGCCTGGACCCTGCTGTATCCAGGCTTCCAGGTCGTCGTTCCCCAGCCGAGCAGGACTTCCCAGCCCCTAGGATTTCCAATCGGGGCGGGAGATCAGGAAATGGTCGCCTTCATGAACCGCTGGATCGACCTCAAGAAGAAAAACGGTACTATCCAGAGGCTTTTCGACTACTGGATCCTCGGGAAGGGAGCGGAAGACACAGCACCCCGCTGGTCTGTCATCCGCGATGTCCTCCACTGGGTAGACTAAGCCCTGCGAGACAGGCTGAATCCCTTTTTTGAGTTGAGGCTACCGCCGCCTGCGTGTGCCCGTTGACCGGGATCTCGAGCTCTGGTAATTCTGGGTGCGGGTCGAGCCTCTCTGGCGGGCAAGCGACTGTTGGTTCAGCTGCGATTGCGAGCTCCCCGTCGAGGGACGCGCCTGGGTCTGCGGCTGGGCCCGGTCTCGAGATCCGGATTGGCTAGAGGACCACTGCCCGTTCTGGCGCGACTGCCACTGTCCGTTATCGGTCTGGCGGTGCACATTGCCGTTTCGATCCGTGTACACATTGTTGCGCTGTCCCTGAGCCGTGGCGGGGCGCGTCTTGTTTGCGGGCTGCGCCCTCTGCGCATTGCGCGTAGCATTGGACTGTCGGTTGTAGATATTGCTGCGGTTCTGGGCGGTATAGGGAGAGGGCCTGGCTCCCGCGCGGCGGCCGGCCTGAACGCCCCGGTAGTAGCCGTGCCGGTATCCGGCCCGGTAGGCGCGCCTCACACCCCCACGGTACGGATAGGGACGGTACCTCCCCGGGCCCCACCAACCACGATAGCCGCCAAATCCTATAGTAAGGCGGAAGGGTCCCCTGCCGAAGCTGACTCCGAAGCCCCAGCCGGTCCAGGGATTCCAGCGCACGTGGAAGCCCCAGGTGTAGGGCCGGGGGTAGTACCAGCGTCCATACCAGGGGCGGTACCACCAGCCCGTGCCATAGACGATGGTCGGGCCGTAGATGTAGCTGCCCATGTAGCCGGGATAGTATCCCACATACACAACCTCGGGAGTCGATTCGTAAACATACACGTACTTGACATTGTAATGGGGATTGTCCGGAGGAATGGTGTAGATCTCGTCCGGAACATCGTCACATACGCTCCAGGGACCCTGGGCGCTGCCGGCAATGTACCACACGGCTTCATCGCAACAGTAGTATTGCCCGTCAACCTTGAAGACCGAGCTGGGCGTGTTCACGGCGTTCTCAACCTTGCTGCTGGTGCCCTTGACCGTCTCGAACTGGGGTTCCCCGTCGTACTCGACCTTGGGTCCCTCGCTGTCGCGCTTGATGGCCGAGGTCTGGGGAACCTGGGCATCCAAGACAGCCTCGTTGGCCTCATCGGTACCGGCCACATGCACCAGGAGGTGCCCGTTCTCCGATTCGGATGCGATCTTCGCGAAGGCTTCAGGCAGCTCATCAGAGGATACATATTCCCAGGGGCCTTCCATAAGAGATGCGCCGGCGTACCACCGTCCCGAAAGCAGGACGAAGTGCTGCTGGGTCTTGATATTCATCAACACATCGCTCTCGGTGTTGTCGATGTAGAGAAGGTCGTTCCCTTCGATGGGTTTGTAGTCAGGCGCTCCGTCGATCACGATGAGCTCGGCCGGTTCCTTTGATACGATGATCCGGGGGATGCGGCCGTCCTCCTCCCCGAAGGTCTCCACATCCTCTTCCTCGGGAGGCGTGAGCTTCTTGACATCCTTCGGCACCTTTTTAGCTTCTTTCCAGGGGCCCATGACATCTTTGGCCTCCATCCAGAGCCGACCTCCGTTCAGGTAGTACTTCTTCTTGTGGAGCACGATCAGGAAGGGGGTGTTGACCACATACTGCATCTTCGAATCCTCGACCTGCTCCAGCTTGGGATCGCCGTCGATGAAGATCAGGATGGCCGGATCGTTCACCACCATGATCTCAGGAGGATCGTTCTTGAAATTATCCTCGGCCAGCTGCTCCCTCTCGGCCAGGTCCAGGCCGGCGATCACGCGATCCAGCGAGATGGACATATCCCACTTGGGGATCTCCTTTTCGAGGAATGCGATCAGTTTTTTCTCCTGCTCTGGCGTGGCCTCGGGAAACCGAACCCTGGGCACCTCTATTCCAAGCACCTGCACCAACCGCTTATCCCTGTCGGTTTCCACCCGGGCCTTGAACCAAGCCGCCCCGAAGACGGGCTCGTTTTTGCCCTTCGGTGTGATCGATACGGCTGCACGGGCTTCGAGGATGTCACCCTTGAAGCTGTCGACCTGGGGTTGATAGATAATAACCTTCGCTTCCGGGTGATCGATCTGGCGCGGCCAGCCGATCACCTCCTCTTCCGCCTGGGCGAGAACCAGAGGAACCGCCGCCAGGAACATCACAGAAAAGAGGACACCTCGATGCTTACGGATCGCAGATTTATTCATGGATTCTCCCTCCCGAGTCGCTATTTCTTCGGGGGATATTTGTCCAGGATGCGGGCAACCGCATTCGCAACACCTTCCGACATCCTCGCCGGATTCGGGTTGTCCGGCAGCACGGCCGAGGCGACCCCTCTCCAAACCAGTTCCTCATCGTCGGCATCCACCATGTCGATGACCAGATGGCCTTCCTCGTAGCGGTAGGCGGTGGTCGATCCAGGCCCCCAATACCCGTACCAGTAATAGGGGGCATAGTGATAGCCCCAGTGTGTGACATCGATCTTGTCCTGCACGCCCGTGTGGACAGCGATCAGCAGGTCGGGGTCGTCCATGACGCGGGTCAGCCCCTTGCTCTTCATTTCCAGCGCGATGGAGCTGTAGACGCGCTTCATGACCAGGTCACTGACCCGGTAATCCATGGGGGGTGTCAAGAAATCAAAGGTCTTGTACTTGGAAAAATCCTGCTCCCGGTCCCAGTCGTGGTTGACTTTTAGCGTTGAACAACCGATCGTTAACAAAGCAAACCCTACTAACAGCGTCAATGATGTGACCTTTTTCATCATGCGTCTCCTTCCGTATCTCAATAAAAAAGCTAACATTTCTATGATAGTGTCTATCGCTGACAAAGTCTATTGGACTTTAGTCCAATGCAGCATGATCGAAGCGGAAACCGGCTTTTTATTACCCGCAGGACCTGATAGCATTAAAGGAAGGAGTGAATCCTTATGAGAATTGGAAAGATGGAAGTCAAAATTGTCCAGCCGCTGCTGGCATTCATTTTTGTCTTCTTCACCCTAGCTGCCGGGCACCTATTGATGGTCATCATCAACAATATCGATGAAAACATATCCAGCCATTCGTATTCGCAGCCGGTGGTGGAGGGCCGATGGTTCGGAGACGAATCCGTCGAAGCAGAGCTCGAACATCTCCTTTCGAGTGCCAGGCAGGGCGGGGAGACAGAAGAGGCCGCGGTTTATGAAAAGGCTCTCAGGGAATTTGAAGAAACCGGACGGATAACATTCTACATGTTCCCTGTTTCCGGCTTTTTACTGATCATAATGGGCGCCATGGTCATCCTGGCGCTTGCCCTCCTGGTTGTCTCCAGATACACCAAAAGCAATGTCATGCAAACCCTTCTGGGAATTTTTTCCGGCTTGCTTCTCTGGACAGGGGCGGTGGAATATGGATTGATGACGGCTTCGCGGGCTCTGGGGATCGCCAAGACCTTCAAGGTTTATAACGGCATCTTGATCGGACGATTTGGAGAATATGTGCTCCTGAAATACTCATGGGGATTTCTTCTTGTGGTTATTTTTTACATCCTTTTTCAGGAAAGCGTCCGGTGTAATTTTTTCCTCTTTTTCCGGCGGCATCTGAACCTGATGAGAGGTCCGGTAGCTTCAGGTCGAATAGACAATCATGCTCCGCGGGTTGCCTTTTTATATGCCACCGTCATGTGGTTTTTCTATGTGCTGCTGCTCCTGGCCTATGATGATAAAATATTCGGGGTGTACAGTTGGTTTACCTATGCGGTCTTTTTCCTGTCTCTGGCTTTTACCGGCTATTTGTTTCTTAGGCTGATGACACAACCCTCCCTAGGAGCAACCTTACGGTATGCCATTCCCACGACCATGGTGCTGTGGAATGATGTGGAGATCATGGCCAAGTGGGGATATTTCAAAGAACCCTGGTTGATTCTTAAGCCATTGAATGCCTTGATCTTTTTCGGGGGGCTTATTCTAGGCACTGTACTGGTCATGAGAAGAATCAAAATGCAGCGCCATCATGAATAAAATTCTTATTACTGTTTTTCAAGTTTTCTTTTGGCTGGGCCTGTTGCTGGGCGGCCCAGCCGCCCTACCGGATCCGGTCAACAGCGCAGGGACATCGAGCCAATCTGCACAGCCGGCAGACTACAAGACTCCTGATATGACGATCGCTGTATTCGGGGGTGAGGCAGCTTTGGGAACTTCGGCCAAACTGGATATTCTTCACGATTGTTTCCAGTATGAGACCTCGATCGTCAACTCCGTTCGGGAAACCCAGACCTGGTGGTCGATCCTGGGCCGTATTCTTTCAGACTGGACGGAGAGACCAGCCGAATTGATCAATGTTTCTGTTCCCGGAGGCTCCACAGCAAAAGAAGCGCCCAGACGTGTTGATCAG
>JAUXEH010000277.1 GCA_030620655.1 Candidatus Aminicenantota bacterium
CACCGCCTGCAGGAAGCCCTTGCCGGCTGCCTCAACAGCCCGCTCCACACAGGCAAATGATGCCATGCCGTTTTCTGCGGATGGTTTCCCCGTTCTGTACGATCCCCGCGAGGGGTCCACGTCTTCAATCGGGTGCCGCTTGAGCACAGAGGACAGACCCTGCCGATCGGATTCGCGGAGGATGACGGATCGCGCCCCGAAAAGGACGAATTCGGCGTCAGGCAGCTGGGGAGAAGACAGGGCCTTTAGGGTTACTTCCGGGCCTATGCCTCCGGGGTCCCCGAGAGTGATTCCGATCCTCGGGAGAGTCATTCCTGGTTTTTAGCGTCGGTCGGGACTGGCCCCTTCTCGGAACCAGGTTGATCCGGTTCGTGCTTGTAGAGGTATTTAATGCTGCTTTTGTAGATCAACAGGTTGGGAGCGTTGTCCCGGTTGAGTTTGATGCAGTCACGGTCATACCATTCGACTAAGCCCTGGGTGACCTCTCCGTCCGTGAAGACGACCGTCATCAGCACCTTTTTATTCATCTGTTTGAGGTAGTAGTAGTTCTCCGCATGTGTCTCGTACGAGGGCTGAGCCTTCTTTTTCGAGGAATCTCTGTCTCGGTCCCGATCGCGATCCCGGGCACGGTCGCGGCTGGGTTTTTCCTTGTATTCAGAGAGATTGGGCCGGATAAGCTTCCTGTTCATTATATTTCTCCGAGGGTGTTGATTCTGTGAGAAATACCCTAATTTGCTATCTATTATAGCACCGGCTGAAAATTTTTACAAATTCAAGAATCAGAGCAACCTTAATTCTGTGAGGATAGAATACCCAGATATGCTTTTGGGGGACCGGTCTTGCTCCTACATAGGCTCCTTTTCGCCTCTCTTGCCGCCCTATTCAGTCCAAGCGGAAGACCCTCCCACCTCCCCATGCACTCGGACTGAAAACGGCCGGGAAGAGCGGCGGGAGCCACCGCTGTCGCTTCGGCCTGGCTCCCCAACGAATGTGTATATCTATAAGTTGGATATAATCATATGGATTGAGTAGGCGTTCCTACATGGGGGCAGCTCAATAGGACAAGCACCCTATTTAGTGAAGCGCTGTTTCAGGGACTCGTAGACCAAAGGCAGCACGATCAGCGTGACAAGGGTGGAGGTCAGGAGGCCGCCCACCACCACCGTTGCCAGGGGCCTCTGGATCTCAGCGCCTGGTCCCCGGGCCAGCAGCAGCGGCAGCACGCCGAAGATGGTCGTGAAGGTGGTCATCAGAACCGGCCTCAGCTTTTCCCTTACGCCTGAATCGACGGCCTCGCTCAGGCTTTCTCCGTTTCTGAGCTTGCGGTGGAAGGAGGACATGAGGACCAGGCCGTCCTCCAGTGCGATGCCGAAAATGGCGATGAAGCCGATGGAGGCGGGCACGCTCAGGTAGAGGCCGGAGAGCTTCAGGGCCAGTATCCCCCCTGTGAGGGCCAGGGGGATGTTGATGAGTATGATCAGGACCTCCTGGAAGGAATAGAAGATGGTGAAGAGGAGCAGGGCCACCAGGGCCAGCGTGATGGGTGTAATGAGGCTCAGGCGCCGGCTGGCTCGCTGCTGCAGCTCGAACTGACCGCCCCATTTGACAAAATATCCCGAGGGAAGGTCCACTTTCTCAGCCAGGGTGCCCCGCGCTTCCTTCACGAAGCTTCCGATGTCCCGCCCGCGGATGTTGCACTGGATGGTGATGAACCGCTTGTTGCCCTCGCGGTTGATGATCCGGGGGCCCATGACCTCCTCGATTACGGCCATCTGTGCGAGTGGCACCTGTCCGCCCTGGGGGAGCGGGATGAGCAGGTTCTGGAGCTGGTCCACGTCTTGGCGGAAGTCCTGGTGGTAGCGCAGGAAGATGTCGAAGCGTTTCTGCTCCTCATAGACCTGGCCCAGGGTGATCCCTCCCACAGCGGCCTCTATGGTCTCCTGTATGTCGCTGATGTTGACCCCGTAGCGTGAGATCCTTTTCCGGTCGAGGACGATCTGGATGTGGTTCTGGCCCGTGAACTGTTCCACCTGAATGTCGGCGGCTCCCTGGATGCTCCCGATCCCCTCCTTTATGTTCATGGCCAGGTTCTTGAGCGTGTCGAAGTCTTCACCGTAGACCTTGACGGCCAGCTGGGCCCTGACTCCGGTCAGCAGCTCGTCCAGGCTGTGGGCGATGGGCTGGGTCATGTTGAGGTTGATGCCCGGGAACTCCTCCAGGCGGTGTTCGATCTCATAGATCAAATCATCCTTGGTCTTGAAGGACTTCCACTCCCGGATGGGATTGATGCGGATGAGGATCTCCGCGTCGTTGATGGAATGCGCGTGGCTGCCCACCTCCCCGCGGCCGATCCGGCTGAGCACCCCGGTCACCTCCGGCACGGCGATGATGACTTTTTCGATCTCCGTTGTGGTGGAGACGACCTCCTCCAGGGCGATGTTGGGATCGAAGGTCACCCTCAGGTGCAGGGTGCCTTCCTCCAGGTAGGGGATGTACTCCCGCCCCATGAACGGCACGAGGGCCAGCCCCCCGGCGAAGACGATCAGGGTGACGGCAAAGACCTTTTTTCGGTTTCTCCTGCACAGGGCGAAAAACGGCAGGTAGGCCTTTTTGATGTTGCGGATTAGGAATGGCTCAGGCGGGCAGGCCTCAGGCGCTTTGGCCTTGAGGAAATAAAAGGCCAGGGCCGGGGCGGCCAGCAATGAGAAGATCAAGGACCCGATCAGGGCAAACGAGATGGTGAATCCCATGGGCCGGAACATGATCCCTTCCACGCCGGTCAGCGTGAAGATGGGGAGGAAGACCAGGATGATGATGACGACGGCGAAGAAGATCGGCCGGCCCACCTCCTGGGCGGCGGTCAGGATCGCCAGGCGCTTGTCCTCACACTGCAGGCGCAGGTGGCGGTGGATGTTCTCCACCAGGATGATGGCCGCATCCGCGATCAGGCCGATGGCGATGGCCAGCCCCCCGAAGGAGATCAGGTCCGCCGCCAGCTCGAAACGCTGCATCAGGATGAAGGCAAAGAGGATGGAGAACGGCAGGGCCAACACCGCGATCATGGCCGAGGGGAAATCTCCCATGAACAGGAACAGGATGATGATGATCAGGATGATGCCCAGGATCAGGTTGGTGGAGACGGTGGAGAAACACTGCCGGACCAGGAAGGCCTGGTTGTAGAAGGGCACGATCTCGACTCCGGCGGGAAGCGAGGCATTGATCTCCTCGATCCGCGCCTCCAGGTCCGTGATGACCTTGGCGGTGTTGGACCCGAAAAGCTTGAGCACCATGCCCACCACTTTTTCACCCTCGCCGTTGACCAGGGCTGCGCCCCGGCGTACCTCCGGAAGGATCTTGACCTCTGCCACATCGCGGAGCTTGATCGGGGTGCCCTGATAATTGTCCAGCACGATCTCGCTCAGGTCCTCTATGGTCTTGGCCAGGCCCACGGAGCGGACGATGAACTCTTCCTGTCCTTTGGTGATGAAGCTGGCGCCCACGTTCTGGTTGTTCCGGCGCACCTTGTCCATGAGCTCGGCCAGGGACAGGTCGTACTTGAGGAGAGCCCTGGGGTCCACCAGGATCTGGAACTGCTTGACCTCACCCCCTATGCTCAGGACCTGGGACACCTCGGGCACGGACTTGAGTTCGTACTTGATGAGCCAGTCCTGCAGGGTGCGGAGTTCCAGGGCCGAATGGCCTTCGCCCTCCAGATAGTACAGGTAGACCAAACCCAGGCCCGTGGCGATCGGGCCCAACACCGGGTTGTGTGCGTGTTCCGGGAGCTGGTCGCGGGTTTCCAGCACCCGCTGCGCCACCAGCTGCCGGGCCCAGTAGATATCGGTCTTGTCCTCGAAATAGATGTTGACGATGGATAGGGCATAGGAGGAGACGGAGCGGATGTTCCGCACCTTGGGCAGGCCGAACATGCTGGATTCGAGCGGGTAGGAGATGAGCCTCTCGACCTCTTCCGGGGCCATCCCGTGGGCCTCGGTGTAGATCTGGACCAGGGGCGGGGAGGGATCGGGGAACACGTCGATGGCCAGGCTGCGGTAGGCCGTATAGCCCAAAACAGCTGTTAGGACCGTCGCCAGCACGATGAACAGCCGCTGCTTCAGGGAAAATTGGATGATTTTTTCGATCATGTTTATGTGTCTGGTGATATCAGTGGACGTGGGAATGCCCGAAGGTGCCCTTGCTGATCTCGGATTTCAGGGTGAAGGCCCCCTTCAGGACCACATCTTCATGTTCCGTCAGCCCCGAGAGGATGATGCGGTGGTCGCCGACCTTGTCCCCGATCCGGACATGCCGGACCGCGAATTCGTTTTCTGCCTCCTGGACGAAGACGATCTTCTCCCCGTCCAGGCTCTGGACCGCCTCCTCGGGGACGGCTAAAATCTTCTCTCCATCGTTGATCTCTTTCTCAAGGATCCCTTGGATATACATGTTGG